>UQZC01000038.1 GCA_900545505.1 uncultured Collinsella sp. | reverse complement strand
CCCGGTCGGTAGCTTTTGCGGCTGCTGACCGGGCTTTTTGATATCGAAACAAAGAAAGGCCAGCGCGCTGCGTTTAACAGCGCGCCGGCCTTATCGGTTAAGCCATCGAAGCGCTCCTGCTATGAACCGAAGTTCGTTGCAGAAACTACGCTCGAAACGCTACATCTGCTTGCGACGACGATCGCTCAGCGTCACACCAGCGGCCACGAGAGTGATACCGCCGATGACGAACACCTCGCCCGCAAGAGCGGAGTCATCGCCAGTCTGGGCGAGCGCGGCCGACGTGGCCTTCTTCTTGGCGACAGGAGCCTTTGCAGCAGCCTGTGCAACCTGAGGCTTGGCCTGCGGCTCAGCCTTGGGATGATACTTGTCGTACTCGGCCTGTGCGGCAGCCAGGGCATCCTTAGCATCGTTAAGCTCGGCAAGCGCGGTGGCATAGGCGTCGTTGGCATCGGACAGTTTGGCATCGGCATCGCTCAGAGCAGCCTTGAGACCAGCAGCGGCATCGACGGCGGCCTTATAGCGAGCGTAGGCAGCGTTCAGCTTGACCAGCTTCTCGTTACCCGTCGTGCCCGCGGCAAGAGAGGCCTTGTGGTCGACAGCCTCAAGATCGGCCTTGAGTGCCTCATCGCTGGCAAGCTCGGCCTTGGCCTTGACGATCTCGAAGTTCGCATCGACGACGGCTTCGTTGGCGGCCTCGAGCTGCTTCTGGGCATCGGCGACACCGGCGACGGCGGCGTCATAGGCGGCCTTGGCGTCGTCGACCGCCTTCTGGGCGCCGGCAAAGCGCTCGAAGGCCTTGTTCGCGGTAGCCAGTTCGCCCTCGGCAGCCTTGGCCTTGGCCTGCGCATCGGACACAGCCTGCGTCTTGGCGGCAACTGCCTGCTTGGCGTCCGAAAGAGCAGTCGCGGCCTGGACATCTGCGGCCTGGGCCTTGTCTACACCAGCCTGGGCGGCATCGTCGGCCTTCTTTGCCTCGTCAAGCGAGCCCTGCTTATTCGCAAGGTCCGCCTGGGCGGCGGCGCGCTTGTCGGTAAGGTCCTTGACCGAAGCCGTGGCATTGTCATACGCCTCGTTGGCTTGATCGGACTTTGCCTTGGCGGCATCGCGGGCGCTGCGAGCCTTCGCCTTGTGAGCGGTGGCCTCGGCTGCCTTCGTCTTGCTGTCAGCAAGCGTGGCGTTTGCCTTATCGAGAGCTGCCTGGGCAGTAGCGGCCTCGCTCTTGGCGGCGTCGAGGTTCTGCTTGGGGGACTCGATGTCGATTCCGCCGAGTGCGTCCTTCGCGGCGTCGCATGCCGTCTTCGCGGCGGCGGTGTCGGACTTAGCCTTCTCGTACTCACCCTTGGCGGTGTTCACGTTCGTGTCGGCCGCGGTATAGGCGTCTTGCGCGTCCTTCTGGTTATTGAGAGCAGCGAGATATGCCGTATCGGCCATGCCCAGCGTCTTCTGCGCCTCGGCGAGCTTGCTCTGGAGCTCCTTGAGTTGCGCCTTCTGCGCCTGCGTGCCGCCAGCGTTATAGGCAGAATCGATGTAGTCGTTGACGAGCTTCTTGAACTCGGAAACAGTGAAATCCTTCTGCCCCGTGCTCCCGCTATAGTCGAAAACGGTTACCTCGGAATCGGTATTCTTACCGCTACCGGTCGCGATGCCGATAGCCTTCGCGCCGGCATCGATGATGTTTAGATAGTGCCCGCACTCATGGTAGATGCTGTTGTAGTGCTGGTAGATATAGTAGGAATCATATCGATGGCTTCCAAGTGCGTCACCATACTGCTCGACGTACTTATCGAACGCCTTTTTCTCCTGGGTGTAGAGACCGGTATATGGCAAGCCAAGCGTATCCTCGGTCTCGCCTCCGGTGTATGCCCCGCCGCCGCCTGCAAGATTCTCACCTTGATCGAAATAGCAGTTCGAGTGTCCCCAGATGTTCGATGAATATGATGTATTGAGGGCGGCTGCCGCAGTCATGCGGAGGCTGACGCTAAGCTCAGACTGGCCGTTCGCCTTGCGGAGGTTGTTCTGGGTATCGAGGTAGGTCAGGGCGTTACGCATCTGCTCCAAGGAGAGCGGATTGGTGTCGCGAGACATGTCCTGATCGACGTAATTATCATACCAGTCCTGTTTCTCTGTCGTCCCCATGAGCATCGACGCGGCAGTGCTTGCGTTCTTTTTCTGCGTGGCTGTGAACTGGCTGCCGCCGATGATGTAGTTCATGAAGCCGAACATACCCTGACTGATGACTTCCTGGTCAACGGTCATGTTGGACTTTAGGTCTGCAATCTGCTGCTCAAGAGCCTCAACCTGGGCATTAGCAGCGTCATAAGCCTTTTCCGCGGCGTTCGAAGCGGCGCAGGCTGCCTCCCACTCGCTGCGCTTCTGCTTGCGAACTTCGACAAGCTTATCGTACGCGGTCTTCTTGTCTGCTTCGGTCTGCTGCGCCTTCTCGTATGCGGCCTTGGCGGCGTCGCGCTTGCTGGCGGCGGCGTTGTACTCCTTGTTTGCCGCATCGTATGCAGACTGGGCAGATGCCACAGCAGCGTTGGCGGCGTTGGCCTTCTCCTGCGCGGCAGCGACGGCAGCCTGGGCGGCCTGCAGATTCGCCTGGGCAGTAGCGTCGGCATCCGTCGCGGCATTGAGCTCCGCCTGCGCGGTCTTGAGCTCACCAGCAGCAGCGATCTTGGCGGCCTCAAGCGCACTCAGGTCGACACCCGTACCCGAGACGGCAGCATCGAGCGCGGCCTGCGCCTGGTTGAACTTCTGCTGGGCGTTATCGCGCGCGGTGGTTGCGGCTGCGAGCGCAGCGGCAGTCTCCTGCTTCTTGGCCTGGGCAGTCGTCAGAGCGGCCTCAGTGTCCTTCTTTTCCTGCTGGGCGCTAGCCTCGGCAGCCTTGGCCTGGTCCAGATTGGCCTGTGCAGTAGCAACGGCCTTATTGGCGTCATCGAGCTTTGCCTGTGCGTCCTCGACGGCCTTCTTGGCGGCCTCGTACTCGTCCATACCCATGGCCTCGAGCTTGGCCTGGGCATCATCGAGGGCCTTCTTGGCCTCATCCTGCTTTGCCTTGGCGTCCTTGAGCGCCTGGGTCTTATCCTCGACACTCTTGTTGGCTTGATCGAGCTGATCGTTCAGGTCGCCCAGCTTCTTCTGCTGCTGCTCGGTCTTTTCGACGGCGGCTTTGAGCTCGTCAATCTTCTCCTGAAGCGCGGCGACTTCTGCTGCGTTCTGCTCGATTTCGTTGTCGCTCACAGCCTGCGAGGCCTGATTCTTTTGCTGCTGCGCCTGCTTTTGAGACTGGCCCGCCGCGTCGGCCTTCTTCTGGGCGGCATCGTAGGCGGCCTGAGCGTCCTTGAGCTGCTTTGCCGACTCCTCGGCCAGCTGGGCAGCCGTCTTTACGACCGCTTGGTTACCGGCGGCAACGGTATTCTCTACAGAACTACCCCCCCCCCTGAACAGAATCGCCGTTATCGGTTGACGGTGCGGCGATTGCCGCCAGCGGCGACATGAGCGGCTGAGCGATAAGGCCCGCCGTCAAAACGGTTGCGACGGCGCGGTTGGCAACGCCCTTGACGTTGACGGCCTTGGCCCGAGGCTCAAAGTGTTGTGGACTGTAGTTTGCCATGGCTTTCTCCCTTTGACACGGATGTATCCATACGTATCAAACGGTAGCTGTCGATTTTTGAATTCTGTTGCGCAACATTGGCGACCAGCGTTTTTTGAAATTCACGCTCTCGTGCTTCACAGTTTCGTCACATTTGAAGGAGCTGGTGCATCATATTCTCGCGGGATGGAATTGAGCCTGTGATTTGCATTTGCTCCCGAGTCATCCGCCCTATCGGATTCCGCATCCAACAGACACCCCGCCCGCCACGGTGTAGAGTTAGGACAACGGGCGCGTTGCGCGGACCGCGCTGGAACGAGGTGGACATGGAACTCGACAAACAACAGATCAAGCGACTGCGCGAGCGTCATCATCGGCGTCACGGCATCCGCCCCGCTCATAGCGAAGCCATGGAAAACATCACCCGCTTCCTCAAGCGTGCATTCAACATTCGCGAGGGACGCGCGCCCTATCACGTGATCCGCAAGCGTTTTGTAAACGGCGCGTGTCTGACTGGCTCTCACCTGTGTATCCTCATCATCGCCATGCTCATCGCAAGCATCGGCCTCGATATCGATTCGGACATCGCCATCGTGGGCGCCATGCTCATCTGCCCGCTCATGGGCTCGGTCCTTGCCATGGCATACGGTATTGCCACGCTCGACCGCGAGATTACCGTCGAAGCCGTCGCCAGCCTTGCGCTGCAGATGGCCTTTTGCCTGGTCACGTCCACGCTGTACTTTAAGCTCTCGCCCCTTGGCACCACCACGGCCGCCATCATCGACAACTCGACACCCACCGTGTGGGACCTTGCCGTCGCGCTCGCGGGCGGCTTTGCGGGTGGCCTGGGCAACTCGCGCGACCAGGAACCCGCCACGCTCATCGCCGGCGTGGCCGTGGCAACCGCGCTCATGCCGCCCCTGTGCGCGGCGGGTTATGGCATCGCCATCGCGAGCGGGTCGCTGTTCCTCTCAGCCCTCTACGAGTTTGGCATCAACGTCGTCTTTATCGCGCTGGCGGCCGAAGCCGTATTGCTTCTTTTACGTGTACCGCTCAAGCGTGATCTCAACGGCGACGGCATTGTGACCGCCAAGGAAAACGCCGAGGTCGACGAGCTGTCACGCAAGGTGCGCCGCCGCATTATTGTGGGCACGGTAGTCTTTGCCATCCCCTGCATCGTTATGACCGCAGGCTCCATTGGCTCGGCGCAGGCCGGCGTGCAGGACGGCTACGGCGTCACCGAAACTACGCGCGAACTTGCCGCGGTGCTGCCGGGCTTTAAGGATTACACCGTCGCCGTCGAGACCTCGGCTGCCGAGGGCGAGGAAGAGGGCATCGTCGAGCGCCAAACTGTCGCCCATGTGACAACGAGCGAGGCGCTCGGAACGCACGACCGCCACGTCGCCCGCAAGCTCATCGACCTCAACGTGCCCGAACTCGATCGCGTGGAGTTTGATGTCAAGTGATGCCGGCGCGGGACGAATGTTCGCACGGACGCAAGTTACGACGAGGCGCAGACGCGATACGGACACGAGCAAATGGCGGGGCGCAGTTCGCACCCGCGCCCCGCTCGCTTTTTTATTGCCGTGAATCAACTGTCCGAATCGACCTCGCCAGACTCCACCGTAAACGCCGGATCGGTGCTCACAAGATAAAATCGGGTCACCTTAGTATTTCTAATTAGGTAAATCTGCCCTTGATTGCGTCGGCGCGATATATATGCAACGTGAACCGTGCCGAATTCTTCGCCGTTTTCCTTCTTTAATACCAGGATATTGGGATCGTCCGTACGCTTAAACTGCCCGTCAACGCAGCTGCCGTCTTTGTCGACCAGTTGCCACCGATGGTTATCCTCTTCAAGAAAGGCCAGGGTTTCCAGACTCGTCTTGTCGTCCCGATAGTAACCGTCAATGGCAAACCCTTCGGAAGCGCATTCCCGCATATAGGACGTTTCTCGGCTTATAGCAAACAGCCCTGTAGCGCCTAGGAGCACAGCCAGGCAGACCACTGCAAGGGTTATCGAAATAGCACGGCGACCCATGTTAGCCCAACCGATAGTTGTTTAACGGAGCGTGAAACATACCTGGAACCTCCGATATCAGGGGGAACGTCGCCAGCAGGCTGGCGACAACTATATGTTTCTGACATCAAACCATATGGCTGCCACTCGCGGAGGGGGCATCGGCGAACGGCCTGTTTTCATACTCCATTGGTCAAACCTAAGCGCGGCCCTACAGCTCGTACTTGTACACGCGGTAGATGTACTTCTCGGCTTCCATCTCGTAGGTGGCGATGGGCAGTCCATAGCGATCGTACTCGGCAAAGGTCTTGGCCATGCCCGATGCCACGAGCATACTATTCGAATCGCCGACGCGCTGCGCACTGCTTACGTAACCTGAGAACGGCACTGCGATCTGGTCCACAAGCTCGTAGGTACGCGCGGTCTCGTCCACCGTAAAGATGCGCCCAAACGAATGCGTTCCCTTGCTGTAGTCGGTCACCACCGCGGCGCCCAGCTGGCCCCAGTCGAACTTGGAATAACTTTCGGCCGCACCAAAGTTGTTGTCGTATAGCAGCACCTGATAGCGACCGGTCGCTGCCGTGTCAGAACTCGGCAGATAGGTCACGCTGTGCTGGCCTGCGTTGAGCGAAAAATCGCCCTGGGCCCGCAGCAGCTTGTCCTCAAAGCCCGAGCCGGCCCATTGCCACTCCTTTCTATTTCTGGGTCCATCTTCTCACTGTTGGCGGCCGAAAATGATCCGTTTTCCTCCGTCCCCGACGGATCATTTTTTAGTACTTGAAGAAGCCCTCGCCCGAGCTTTCGCCCAGCTTGCCTTCGTCGAGCATTTTCTTGAGGACGGAGGCCATGGCCTTAAAGTTGTAGGGCATCATCATCTTCTTGAGCAGCGGGCTCACCAGGCCCGGCACCTTCTGATACTGCATGACGATGTTGTAGGCCGTCTGGATGCCCACGGTGTCGAATACGCGGAACGGGCCCTTGGGAGCGCCGGTGCCGCGCGTCCACGCGAGGTCGATGCTCTTGGGGTCACTCACACCCGAGACGTACAGGTCAAGGCCCGAAAGCAGCCATGGCACCAGCATGGAATTGAGCAGATAGCCGTTCTTTTCCTTGTTGACGGGCAGGGCAAGCATGCGAATATCGTTGGCAAAGTCGACAAGCTCGTCGAAGCAGCGCTTGTCGGTTGACAAAGTTGGCACGGATGTCGGCCGGGATGCGCTCGAGGGCCATGACCTCGGTCATGTTGTTCTTCCAGATGGAATTGGCAAAGTGCAGCGACAGGTACTTCTCGGGGCGGCCGGTGTACTTGGCAAAGGTGCTCGGTAGCAGCGTGGAGGAGTTGGTCACGACGACAGTCTTTTGCGGGAGGACCGGGGCGAGCTTCTTGTAGAAGTCAATCTTTGCCTGGGTATCCTCAGCCATAGACTCGATGACCAAATCGGCGTCGGCCACTGCCTTGGCAAGATCGAGCTCCAGCTTGAGTGTGGAGTAGGCGCGCTCAACGGCGGCGAGTGCCGCCTCTTTGTCGAAGGGCTGGCCGCTATCGGCGATGCCGGCACACCACTCGCCCGTACCGTCCGCCATGCCCTCGATAGCAGCGATGTACTCCTCGCGCACATGATCGATCTTGGGTTGGGTGCGGCCGATGCTGCCCTCGCTGCGCAGCCAAATCGTCACATCGAAGCCACAGTAGGCAGCCTGAAAGGCAATCTGGCTTCCCAGCACGCCGCCACCGGCAACGCAAACGGTCTTGTAGCTCATAGGAACAGTCCTCTCTTACGTAATTCCATAGATGTGTATTTATTCAACCGTAAGGAGGACGCGCGCTGGGGGTGGGTTCTATAAACGGACGGTAATTTGCGGTGAACAGCTACACCTGTTCATTAACTCAGGGTTCCATGTCCAGCAAAAACGGGTGGTAGCCGATATGTCTACCACCCGCTTGTCTCATATCTAGCCCATAGCAGGCAAGCTACTTCTTAATGCCGCGTCCAAGGCGCTCAGCGACCGACGCCACGGCACTCTCGTCGACCGAGCCACAGCTCACGCAGCCATCATGGGCACGCATCTGGCCGGTGACCTCGTCCATCGCGAGCGGCGCCACCTTCTCGAGCTTAAAGCCTTTACCGGCGCGCATGTTTTCCTTGGCCACGCTAATCATGAGCTTAATGCGGTTGAGCTGGTTGACCTCGGACGCACCAGGATCATAGTCCACCGCGACGATGTTGCTCTCGGGGTGCTGGCGGCGTAGCTCCTTAATCACGGCCTTGCCCACCACGTGGTTGGGCAGGCACGCGAAGGGCTGCGTGCAGATGATGTTGGGCGCACCGTGATCGATCAGGTCGAGCATCTCGGCCGTGAGCAGCCAGCCCTCGCCCATGTTGTTGCACACCGAAAGCACCGTGCGGGCCTTGTCGGCCATGGTGCCGATGCGCTCGGGTGCCTCGAAGCGGCGGGACTTTTCGAGCATCTCCTCCACCGGTGTGCGCATCCAGTCCACGAGCTTGATGAGCGCCTGCATACCAGCGCGCGTGGTAGCAGAGCTTCCCAGCTCGTCCTTCTGCAGCTCGGCGTTGCTCATGGAGTACAGGAAGAAGTCGAGCAGGCCCGGCACCACGGCCTCGCAGCCCTCGCGCTCGATCACATCGACCACGTGGTTGTTGGCTGTGGGGTGGAACTTGACCAAGATCTCGCCGACCACGCCCACGCGCGGCTTGGTGCCCTCGCCCACGAGCGGCATGGTGTCGAACGCGCGGATGGCCTCACGCGCAAGCTTGGTGTAGTTGTGCCTGTTGAACTTGGGCGCCAGCTTGCGGGCGCGCGCCATGTACTCCTCGTAGAGCGCGTTGGCGGCGCCGGGCGTGGCCTCGTACGGGCGGCAACGATAGAGCATCTGCATCATCACGTCGCCAAAGAGCACCGCGTAGACTGCCTGCTTGAGCAGCGCCGGCGTAATTTTAAAGCCGGGGTTGTCCTCGCCGAGCGCCACGGCCGAAAGCGAGATCACCGGAATCTCGGGGTGGCCGCTCTCGCGCAGGGCCTTGCGGATGAGTGCGATGTAGTTGGTGGCACGGCAGCCGCCGCCGGTCTGGCTGATAACCACGGCCGTCTTGGACAGGTCGTATCGACCGCTCTCGATGGCCTCCATGATCTGGCCCGTCACCAGGATCGACGGATAGCAGATGTCGTTGTTCACGTAGCGCAGGCCGGCCTCGACGGCATCGTGGTCAGTCGAGGGCAGCAGCTCCAAGTTGTACCCAGCGCCACGGAACACCTCTTTGACCAGGTCAAAGTGGATCGGCGCCATCTGCGGGCACAGGATGGTGTAGCCCTCGTCGCGCATCTGCTCGGTAAAGGGAACCTTGGGCCATGCGGTCGAGGCGCTCTCACGCTGAGCCTCAAACGCGTACTTGCGGCTCGCGAACGCGGGGGCATCCGTGGAGGGCGCCACCGGCGCGGCATCGCCCTGCTCGTAGGCCTTGCCCGCGGCCGTGGCCTCGGCCAAGCGCTCGGCCTCCTGGTCCTTGAGCGCTGCCATGAGCGAGCGGATGCGGATGCGCGCGGCACCTAGGTTGGACACCTCATCGATCTTGAGGACGGTGTAGATCTTGCCGCTGGCCTCCAGGATCTCCTGCACCTGGTCGGTGGTCAGAGCGTCCAGGCCGCAGCCGAAAGAGTTGAGCTGGATCAGGTCCAGGTCGTTGCGCATCGTCACAAAACGGGCGACGGCGTACAGGCGGCTGTGGTACATCCACTGGTCGACGACGCGAATCGGACGCTCGGGCTTCACGAGATGCGCGAGCGAATCCTCGGTGAAGACCGCAAAGCCAAAGCTCGAGATAAGCTCAGACAGGGCGTGGTTGATCTCGGGGTCGTTGTGGTAAGGACGACCGGCGAGCACGATGCCGTGACCGCCGTGGTCCTCGACCCACTTAAGGGCCTCCTCGCCCATGGTCTGGATGTCCTCGTGGAAACGCGCATCGGCCTCAAAGGCAGCGTTGACGGCGGCATCGACCTCGGAGCGCGTGATTTTAGGACCGCGCACGCGACCGCGACCGGCCTCGGCATCGGCCACGCGGTCGACGGCGAGCACCTGGTACAGGCGGCGCTTGAGCTCGGTCTTATCGTGATAGGGCACAAACGGGTACAGGAACTCGATGTTCTGCTCGCGGATCTCGTCGATATTGAGCGCCAGCGCCGTGGGGTAGCTCATGACGATGGGGCAGTTGTAGCAGTTGCCGGCGGTCGGATCCTCCTTGCGCTCCCAGCGCACGCACGGCATCCAGATGAAATCGACATCGCGGTCGATAAGGTTCATCACGTGGCCGTGGCTCATCTTTGCCGGGTAGCACACGCTCTCGGACGGCATGGACTCAATGCCCGCCTGGTAGGTCTTTTTGCTCGACTGGTCGGACAGCTGCACGCTAAAGCCCAGGCGCGTAAAGAACGCATGCCAGAAGGGGTAGTTCTCGTACATGTTGAGTGCGCGCGGGATGCCGACGGTGCCGCGCGGGGCCTCGTCGGGGCTCAGCACCTCGCGGTTAAAGAGCAGCTCGTTTTTCTTTTTGAAGAGGTTGGGGGCCTCGGTCTTCTGCTTTTTGTGGCCGGCGCCCTTCTCGCAGCGGTTGCCGGTAATGAAGCGCCTGCC
>UQZC01000037.1 GCA_900545505.1 uncultured Collinsella sp. | reverse complement strand
TGAGCGGGCGAGAGGCTGCCATTGCTGCCTTGCCCGCTCAGCTAAGACGTTACTCCTTATTGCGACGGTAGAGGAAGTAACCGCCCGCGGAGATGACGGCAACGCCAGCGATGGCGAATGCGGCCACCATGCGGCCATCAAAACGATCGCCAGTGGTGGGCAGGCCGCCCTTGGTGTTCGTCTTGTTAGTGGTTACCGTGGTCGTGGTGTCGGACTTGCCAGGCTTCTCAGGCTTGGCGGCCGGCTGCTCGGGCTTAGCGGGCTGCTCGGGAGTGCCAGGCTGCTCAGGAGTGCCGGGCTGATCCGGGGTGACCGGATCGGTGGCAAGAGCATCCTTGGCGTAGGTGATGGACACCTTGAGGCCGTTGGTCTCGGTGTTCAGGTCGCTTGGGGTAAAGGGCTGGTCGAAGTTTTCGGCCTTCTGATAGGCGCGCATCTCCTGGAGCAGTGCCTTGCACTTCTTGTAGGTGTTCTCGGTAGCAGCCTTGCCGGCCTTGTTGGCCAGGGCAGTGCGGCCCTCGGTGGTCGTCTCGGCCAGCATGGCGGCGTCAACTTCCTTGTTCTGCTCGATAAGCTCGTTCTGGAGCGCATCGAGGTAGGCACGGACGCTGACACCAAGGGTGTCAGGGTTCTCGAAGCAGAGCGAGCTGATGTCCATGAGGATGTAGTTGATTGAGTTCTCGGGCTCCTCGTTGTACACGACGTCAGTCTGGTTGCAGTGATCGAAGGAGACGGTCTGATCGCTGAAGTACGGGCTGACCTCAGTTATCAGAGCGGAGTACAACGGGATGGCGACGGAGTACGCGGCGCGGGAGAGCATTTCCCACTGGATGGTAGCGACTTCGGGGTCATACCCGCGACGAATCTGGAAGAGGTTGATCTCGGTGTTGCGCTCGCTGCCGATGCAATAAACACCATCAGTGTTCGCGTTGAGGCCAGGGACGTTCTCGCCGCGGTTGCCAAAGGCACGAATCAGCTCAAAGGTGCTCCAGCCAGACTTGCCAGGCCTGAAGAACAGGGGCTGGATTTCGCTGACCATGGCTCCCTTTTGGTCAGGTTTTCCATCCTTCTTTACTGTGATAATGTCGTAATCTGTGCCTTCGGTCAGCTGACTACCAAAATAATCGCGGCCTTGCACATAGCGGGACCACTGGTTTACGCCGGAATCGGCGAGGCTTTCGCCATACGTTTGGGCGACATCGAATTTGCCGTCAGCGGAGTATTTGGCGAAGCCCTTCTCCACGGGCATGGACTCGATGCCCTCGGAGTGTAGGCAGTTCTCGGGGTCATCAAGGTCGACATCGTAGTTGAGGCTCCCGATATTAGGGTTGAGCGACGCGACGTCGTCAGCGAGCTTCATGGCGATCCACTGATGGGCGGAAAGTGTGGCGAACAGCCAGGTCTCGTTGTTGTCGGCGATGATGATCTGGTCGTTGGTGCAGACGCCTTGATCATCGATCAGTCTGCCGAGAAGCTCGACGCCCTCGCGGGCCGTGGCGCTCTCGCCCAGGATGATGCTGCCGTAACTGTACTCGCCCAGACCCACTTTCTCATCGATGTGGTCTGCTGCATCGGCCTCCTCGTTATAGGAAGTGCTTAGCGTGGCAGAGCAGGAGACGCCCTTCTCGTTGATTCCGGCCTCGGAATAGGCGTCGGTGCGACCCATCCAGTTGGAGGGGTGGTCGCGTACATAGCTGTAACGATAGGTAGGCTTGTTCGAAGTGTATTCAAAAGCAGATTCAATCGAGCTGTACTTAAAGCCAGGTTCGTGGGCAGGTTCGATGCCGTAGTGCTTAAGATAGCGCTTGCCAAAGTCCTCGGCGCGGCCGTAGTACGTATTGCCGTCGGCCGTATAGTTTTTGCCCATGTACATCTGCGTGCAGGCGAGCGCAGATGTCGGCATGGACATGATGGTTGCAGCTCCAAAGGCGAGGCCTATGCCTAGCTTCTTGAGCGCGTTGACGGGGTGAGTTTTCCTCATTTTCCCTCCCAGCGTGCGAAAGCCCTCTGTCGCCAGAGGGCTTCAGCCAATAAAGACACCCCATTAGCGTAACGAACTGGAAACAATATTCATCTATGAAAAAAACTTACTCGATAAGCGTGATGAAATATGCGATGAGCGGTTAATTGTACTCAGTTTGTAGCTTTACTTTAATAAAGACGCCCTGTAATTACTGTAGCCGGATAAAGTAACTGGGAATGCCCGAAATGAAAATCCCCCGCTGTTTGGCAAATGCATAAACAGCAGGGGAGACGATAATTTGATGAATATCATACCAATGTGGAATTACTTCTTCCGGCGGTGGATCACGTTGATCGCATAGCCGACGAGCATGGCCAAAACGATGATGATAAAGCCGAGCAGGGGATTGTCGTTCATAGGGTCCTCCTATTTTCCGAGCGGGGAGAATTCGTCGACGATGAGGTCGAGGCATTGTGGAAGCGCGCGGGCTCCAAAGACGCCCGAATTGCTGGAGATAATTTCGCCATCGAACTGCATGCCCAGCGGCATGGCGCAGGTGATCTTGGCTTCCTTGGTCTGGATGATCTTGAACTGCGGGCGCCCGAGTACCTTGCCGGCGGGGTCAAGCGCAGCGGTGATCACGGTAGGCAGCAGCTGCACAGTGCGCACGGGTTCGATGACCGCAATGTCGACCATGCCATCGTTCATACGGCAGTCGGGGAACAGGTTGATATCGTTTTGGATGACCGAGGTGTTGCCGGCCATGCAGCAGATGCCGTCGAGCTCCTCGACAATGCCGTCATGCTCAATCGTAAAGTGCGCCACCGTGGGATTGGGCGTGGCGAGCGCGGAGAGGAAGTAAGCGATCTCGCCGATGTCGTTTTTGGTGGGGGCGGCCTTCATCATGATCTCGGCGTCGAAGCCCGAGCCGGCGATGATGATAAAGCCGTGGCGCTTCTCGTTGCCGTTCTCGTCGAGCCAAAAGAGCTCACCCATGTCGACTTTGACCGTGCGACCGGCACGGCAGGCCTTGGCGAGCGCCGCTGCCTCGGGGGCATTACCGATGTTGTTAAAGAATAGACAGGCTGTGCCGGAGGGGAAGACGAGCGTGGGGACACCGCACCCGCGCATCAGGTCGAGCACGTTGGAGACGGTGCCGTCGCCGCCCGAAACGACCACGCGATCAAACTCGCGCACGTCTGCCACGGCATCCTCGGGCTCCATGCCATCGCCGATAAAACGCATCACGACCTCGTCGCCGCCCTGCGCGAGGGCGTGCGTGAATGCGTAGATTTCATCTGAGCTGGGGCCCGATGCCGGGTTGTGGATGATAAGGCAGCGCATACTTACGTTCCCGTTCTGTGACTAACCGAGTATAGTTGTAAGGCAATGCCGATATCCTACCCGTGTTTTTCGGGCCTAACCTTATTCGATGGGTTGATATGTACATTTCCACACATCAGGCTCTACTCGCCTTTTGCCAGCGCGCCCGTGAGTTCGACGCGATTGCCGTCGATACCGAGTTTTTGCGCGAGCGCACATTCCACCCGCGTCTGTGTTTGGTTCAGATTGCCACCCCTGCCGAGAGCGTCGCGGTCGATCCCCTGGTAATCGACGACCTATCGCCGCTGGCCGAGCTTATGGCCGACGAGAGCGTGACCAAGGTCTTCCACGCGTGCTCGCAGGATATGGAGGTCATGCTCCATACCGTGGGCGTGCTGCCACGACCGATTTTCGATACGCAGGTCGCCGCCGCCTTTTTGGGCGAGCGCCAGCAGATTTCGTATGGCGCGCTTGTTCAGACGTTCTGCGGCGTATCGCTGCCCAAGACCGAGTCGCTGACCGACTGGTCGCGCCGCCCGCTGACCGATAAGCAGATTGAGTATGCGATCGATGACGTCAAGTACCTGATCGTCGCCTATACCGAGATGATGAGCCGCCTGCGCGAGCTGGGCCGTGTGGACTGGGTGCTCGACGAGCTGCGCCCGCTGGCTGACGAGTCGCACTATCGCGCCGATCGCCACGAGGCGTTCCGCAAGGTCAAACGCATCAATTCGTGCAGCCGTCACCAGTTGGGCATCGCGCGCGAGCTCGCCGCCTGGCGCGAGGACCGCGCCGAGCGCCGTAACATCCCGCGCAAGTGGGTCATGTCCGACGACACGCTGCTTGCGCTCGTTAAGCGCAATCCCGTGCGCGTTGAGGAGTTCCGTAGCATTCGCGGTACCGATCAGTTGGGGGAGCGCGACGTGGACGGTGCGCTCATGGCCATCAAGCGCGGCGCGAGCTGCCCGCACGATCGCCTGCCGCTCATGGTGCGCGGGCACCGTCAGATTTCGCCGGAGCTGGAGAGCGTGACGGACCTGATGTATGCGCTCATTCGCCTAGTTGCCGAGCGCTCGGGCGTGGCGACCTCGGTCATTGCCTCGCGCGATGACCTGGCCGACTATATTGAGCATCCCGAGCAGAGCCCCCTGCGCGAAGGCTGGCGCTTTGAGCTTGTGGGCTCGCGCCTGGACGATCTGCTTTCCGGCAATATGGGGTTGACGGTGAAGGACGGCAAAATCGAGCTCCTGTAGGGAAGCCTAGCCGGTTGAGTGGGTAGAATGCCTCCGACGTGTAACTCGATTCGGAGGAATTCGCATGCCTTATTACTATGGTTACGGCTTTGGCATCGACCCGCTGTACCTGCTGGTTGTTCTTGTCTGCACGGTGCTTGGCCTTGCTGCGCAGAGCTATATCAATTCGACGTACAAGACCTGGTCCAAGGTTCGCTCGGACGGCGACACGGGCGCCACGGTTGCTCGCCGCATGCTTGACGCCAACGGTTGCAATGCCGTGGGTATCAAGGGTGTCGCCGGTGAGCTCACTGACCATTACAACCCGCAGGATAACAACCTGTATCTGTCGGATGCCAACCGTTCGGGCGGTTCGGTCGCAAGCGTTGCCGTCGCCTGCCACGAGGCGGGCCATGCCGCCCAGCGTCAAAGCGGCTATGCCATGATGAAAGTACGTACCGCCCTCGTGCCGGTCGTCAACTTTACCCAGAACACCTGGACCATCGTGTTGCTCTTGGGTCTGTTTATGAACATTGCCGGGCTCACATCCCTCGCGTTGATCTTCTTCTCGTTTAGTGTACTGTTCCAACTCGTTACGCTGCCTGTCGAGATTGACGCCAGCCGACGCGCCGTGGCGTACATCGAGCAGTCGGGTATGAGTTCCAAGCAGGTCAACGGTGCCAAGAAGGTACTGACGGCCGCCGCGCTTACCTATGTTGCCGCTGCGCTCACCTCGATTATTCAGCTGCTCTATCTTATGGCTCGCTACAACAGAAACTCCAACCGATAACAAATTGGGTCGCTGGGCGCCGCGGGGATTCGTGTCCCCGCGGCGCTGTACTATGTGTTGGACTTAAATTTGCGCAGGGCCGGAGCCCATGTGCACGATGACGAAAGGAGGCTGCGTGGCAGGCTGGAACCTAACCGGCAATGCCGTTTCCGCCGAGTTCGACGGTTCGGACGAGCGGGAGCGCAAAGAGCTCAGCGTGAGCCAAGCGGTGGAGATCGCCGCCGGCGCGCTCGATGCTATTCCGCAGCTGAGCGTTTTGGGTGAGGTCACGGGCTTCCGTGGTCCCAATGCCCGAAGCGGCCACTGTTACTTCCAAATCAAGGACGATTCGGCCGCCGTTGACTGCATCATCTGGAAGGGCGCCTACCTTAAGCGCACCTTCGATCTGCGCGACGGCATGCAGGTGAGCTTTAAGGGCAGCTTCAATCTCTATAAGGCCACGGGTCGCATGAGCTTTGTCGCTCGCTCGTTTTCGCTGGCGGGGGAGGGCCTGCTGCGTCAGCAGGTGGCTCAGTTGGCCGAAAAGCTGCGTCGCGAGGGCCTGATGGACGAAGCGCGTAAGCGTCGCATCCCGGTGTTTTGCTCGCGCGTGGCAGTCGTCACCTCGCTTTCGGGTGCGGTAATCGACGACGTCAAGCGCACGTTGCGTCGTCGCAACCCTCTCGTCGAGCTCGTCTGCGTGGGCGCCAAGGTCCAGGGCGAGGGCGCACCGGCAGAGCTAATCGAGGGGCTGCACCGTGCCGCCGCCATTACGCCGGCGCCGGATTGCATTTTGCTGGTGCGCGGCGGCGGCTCCTTTGAGGACCTCATGACCTTCAACGACGAGGAGCTTGCCCGCGCGGTGGCGGCTTGTCCTGTGCCCGTGGTGACCGGCATTGGCCATGAGCCCGATACCTCGATTTGCGATATGGTGAGCGACCGCCGCGCCTCCACGCCAACGGCAGCGGCAGAATCGGTGGCGCCGGCTATGACGGAGTTGGCCGACGTGCTCGAGGCGCGCCATCAGCGTCTGGGCGCCGCGATGGCTTCGATGATCGGGTCGAATCAGGTCGATCTGGAAATGCTCGATCAGCGCGGGCGCCGTGCCTGGGATACCTATACGGCTCGCTTGGGCGATGCGCTCGATGCGGCCGCGTGCCGCCCGTGCCTCAACGACCCCACATTTATGGTCGAGCGTCGCGAATCGGAGCTTGCGCTGACTGCCGATCGCCTGTCGGGCGCCATAGTACGCTCGGTCGGGACATTTCGCTCCAACTTTGAGCGTTTGCCCGAGCGTCTGGTTACAAGCACCTCGGGGCTCGATGGTAAGCGCCATGCGCTCACGCTCGCAAGCTCCCGCCTGGAGCATCAGGGGCGCACGATGCTCAGCAAGCCAGCGTCCGACCTGGGCCGTGCAGCGGCTTCGCTCGATGCCCTGTCGCCGCTCAAGGTGCTCGCCCGCGGCTATTCCATCGCGTACAGCGTTGATGGTGTGGCCACGAGCGCCAAGACCTTTAAGCCCGGCGACGCCATCCGTGTGCGCATGGCAGACGGTAACGTTGCGGCAACGGTCAATACGGTCGAATAGACCGCGTTTTACAGTGATAAACCTTTGGGAAAGGAAATAGATATGGCAGAGAAGACCCCGGTCGAGCAGCTTACGTACAAGCAGGCCTCGCAGGAGCTGGAGCTCATCATCCGCAGCCTGGAGTCGGGCGACATGGAGCTCGAGGAGTCGCTCGAGAGCTACACCCGCGGCGTCGAGCTCCTCAAGAGCCTGCGCACACGCTTGGCCGATGCCGAGCAGAAGGTCTCGGTGCTTCTTAAGGACGTCGACGGCAACGACGTGCTTGCCGACGGCGAAGCCGCCAACACGGACGACAACCTCTCGTTCTAACCATCCCGACCAAATATAATTACCTTGGTCTGTGAGAAAGGAACCAACCATGTGCGATTGCATCTTCTGCAAAATTGCCAACCACGAGATCCCCTCGACCGTTGTCTATGAGGACGACCAGGTCATCGCCTTCGACGACCTCAACCCCCAGGCGCCGGTCCACACGCTCGTGATCCCCAAGAAGCACTACAGCGATATCGCCGATAACGTGCCGGCCGAGACCATGGGCGCCATGGCTCACGCCATCCAGGAGGTCGCTAAGGCCAAGGGCTTGGAGGACGGTTTCCGCGTCATCTCCAACAAGGGCGTCAACGCCGGCCAGACCGTCATGCACTTCCACATGCACGTTCTCGGCGGCAAGAACCTGGGCGAGAACCTCATCTGAGGACGCCTTTTCCGTGCAATGAAACGGAAGCTCAAGCACCGATAACTTATATATCAACGCAATAAACCCGAGCGCGAGGGCGTTTGGGTTTATTATTGAAGCGTATGTAACCTGGCGGCGCCACACCGCCTGTTAGTAGGGAGACACATGAACGTTCTGGTCGTCAACGCAGGATCTTCGACCCTTAAGTATCAGGTCATCGATACCAAGTCCCACAAGGTGTCCGCAAAGGGCTCCTGCGAGCGCGTCTGCTTTACCGGCGGTACCTTCACCCACGCTGCCAACGGTTCCAAGAAGGTGACCGAGAACATCGAGTTCCCCGACCACAAGGTCGCCATCGAGGTCGTTCTGAAGGACCTCGAGGCCAACGGCGTCAAGATCGAGGGCATTGGTCACCGTATCGTTCAGGGTGGCTGGTACTTTGGTGATTCCTCCCTCGTCGACGAGGACGTCCTCGCCAAGATCCGCGAGGTCGCCCCGCTGGCGCCGCTGCACAACAACCCCGAGGCCAACGTTATCGAGTACTGCCTGGAGCAGTATCCCGATCTGCCCAACGTTACGGTCTACGACACCGCTTTCCACTTCAACATGCCCGAGGTCGCCAAGACCTACGCCCTTCCCAAGGATGTTTGCGACAAGCTGCACATCCGTAAGTACGGCGCCCACGGCACCAGCTACCGCTACATCTCCAAGAAGGTCGCCGAGATGACCAACGGCGAGGCCCGCAAGGTCGTCGTGTGCCATATCGGCTCCGGCGCTTCCCTGTGCGCCATCGAGGACGGCAAGTGCATGGACACCACCATGGGCCTCACCCCGCTCGACGGCGTCATGATGGGAACTCGCTGCGGCTCTATCGACCCGGCTACCGTGTGCTACCTGCAGCGCGAGGGTGGCTATACCTTCGACGAGGTCGACGAGATGATGAACAAGAAGTCCGGCCTTTTGGCTGTGACCGGCGGCAAGACCAACGACTGCCGCAACGTCGAGGAGCTCGCCGCCGCTGGTGACCCCGATGCTCAGCTCGCCTTCGACATGTTTGTCTACAAGATTGCCGCCAAGGCTGCCGAGATGGCTACTTCTATGTGCGGTATGGACACCCTAGTCTTTACTGCCGGCATCGGCGAGCACGCTCCGGCTGTCCGCGCTGGCGTGGCCGACCGTCTGGCCTTTATGGGCGTCAAGATGGATCATGCCCGCAACGCCCTGCGTGGCGACGGCGCTTGGTGCCTGTCCGCCAAGGATTCCAAGGTCAAGATTTTCGTCATCCCCACGGACGAGGAGTTCATGATCGCCTCCGACGTCGAGCGCATCGTCAACGGCAAGTAATTGCAAGAGGGGAGGGGCTGGACGACCGAGCGCCGTTCGGCCCCTCTTTTGCGCTCGTTGGGCGATATGACTGATAGCTATTTATCAAGTTGTGATAACTTCTTATTAAAATGCGGCCGCCTTAAGGGGTCTGCGTCGACCGTATTGCACTGCAAAGGAGTCTCATGAACGTACTTGTTGTCAACGCCGGCAGCTCAAGCCTTAAATATCAGCTTTTGGATACCGATACCCGAGAGGTTTTCGCCAAGGGCAACTGCGAACGTATCGGTTCGGACATGGGCATCTTTGGCCACTCCGAGAACGGTGGCGCCAAGCAGACCGAGGAGGTCCCTTTCCCCGATCATCGCTCTGCTATCGCTCGCGTGCTCGAGGAGCTCGAGAAGACCGACTTTACGATTGATGGCATTGGCCATCGTATCGTTCAGGGCGGCTGGCACTTCGATGATTCCGCGGTCGTCGACGATGAGGTCATGGCTAAGATCCTTGAGGTGGCCCCGCTCGCTCCGCTGCACAATTACGGCGAGGCCGCGGCAATCGAATATTGCCGCGAGAAGTATCCGGAGCTGCCCAACGTGGCCGTCTTCGACACCTCGTTCCACATGACCATGCCCGAGGTCGCCTACACCTACGCGCTGCCCAAGGACGTGTGCGACAAGTACCACGTGCGCAAGTACGGTGCCCACGGTACGAGCCACCGCTACGAGTGGATGATGGCCAAGGAGATCCTGGGCTCGCGCTGCCACCGCCTGCTTTCGTGCCATCTGGGCAACGGTGCTTCGCTCGCCGCCATTGAGGATGGCGTGTGCCGCGACACCACGATGGGCCTCACGCCGCTTGACGGCCTGATGATGGGTACCCGTTGCGGTTCCATCGACCCGGCCACCGTGTGCTATCTTCAGCGCGAGGGCGGCTACAGTTACCAGGAAGTCGACGACATGATGAACAAGCAGTCCGGTTTGCTTGCCATCTCGGGCATCTCCAACGATGCCCGTGACATCCGTACACGCGCCTCCGAGGGCGACGAGCGCTGCCTGCTCGCCTTCGATATGTTCGCCTACAAGGCCATGCAGCAGGCCGGTTCCATGATCGCTTCCATGGCGGGCGTGGACACCATCACCTTTACCGCCGGCATCGGCGAGAACGACTGGTCGATTCGCAAGGCTTTCTGCGACTGCTTTGAGTGGCTGGGCGTGCGCATCGACAACAACAAGAACCGCGAGGCCGTGGGCAACGGCCCGCAGGTCATCAGTGCCGCCGGTTCCGCCGTCACGGTCATGGTCATCCCCACCGACGAGGAATACATGATCGCCCATGACGTCGAGCGTCTGACCAAGAACAACTAACGCGTTCGCTTGTGATCGAACGAAAGGCCTCCTGAGCAGCAGCTCGGGAGGCCTTTTTGCTAGCAGGCGGACGGCGGAAACCCCATCCCATTTCGAGCGCAAATACTGGGACACGCTTTCCGGTTGAGGCACGTTGCGGAAAGTGCGACCCACAATAAAGCAAAATTCCGTCCCAAAGTTTCCCAAACAGGCCCCAAGCGGAAGCCACATCCCACAATCCGCCTCCAAACTGGGATGTAGTTTCCGGCA
>UQZC01000036.1 GCA_900545505.1 uncultured Collinsella sp. | reverse complement strand
AGGTTTACCTGCTTGCCGTCTAGATGGTGTCTTGAGTGTCTAGATACTTGGCTGATTTTTTGGAATGAAGGGGGCTCCTTGTTGGCAAGGAGCCCCCTTCTGGTTTGGTTACTTTGGAACTGTGAGCGCTTCCCTATTTGGCGTCGGCCCAGGTTATGCCGGTGCTGGCTTCGGCGATTAGGGGGACGCGGAGGTCTACTACGTGTTCCATGACGTCGCGGACCATGGTGGTTAGGCGCTCGACTTCGTCGATGGGGCACTCAAAGTCCAGTTCGTCGTGCACTTGCAGGATCATGTGGGCGGCAAAGCCTTCTTCTTCCAGGCGACGACTTACGCGGGCCATGGCGATCTTGATGATGTCTGCTGCGGTGCCCTGCATGGGATGGTTCATGGCCGTGCGCTCGCCAAAGCCGTGGAGTTGCGGGTTTTTGGCCTTGAGCTCGGGAATATGGCGTCTGCGGCCATACATGGTCTCGGCGTAGCCCGTCTGCTTGGCGCGCGCCACCACGTTGTCGAGGAACGTACGCACGCCCGGGTAGGCCTCGTAGTAGCGGTCGATCATGTCGCGCGCCTCGGCCATCGAGATATGCAGCGACTGCGACAGGCCGTAGGCCTGCTGGCCATACACGATGCCAAAGTTCACGGCCTTGGCGCGACTGCGCAGGTCGGGCGTTACCTCGGACACCGGCACACCAAACACGCGCGCCGCCGTCTCGGCATGGAAGTCCTCGCCCTCGTTAAAGGCGCGCACCAAGTGCTCGTCACCCGAGAGATGTGCCAGCAGACGCAGCTCGATCTGCGAGTAGTCCACCGCCAAAAAGACGCTTCCCTCGCCTGCCGAAAACGCCGTCTTGACGGTACGCCCCAGCTCCGAGCGCGTCGGAATGTTTTGCAGATTAGGGTCGCTCGAAGACAGACGCCCCGTCGCGGTGATGGTCTGGTTGTACGTGGTGTGCACACGACCGTCACCGCGGCGCAGCGGGCCCAACGTGTCCAGATAGGTTGACTTGATCTTGGACTTCTCGCGCCAGTCTAAGATCAAACGAACAATCTCGTGGTCACGGGCAAGATCACTCAGTACCTTGGCATTGGTCGAATAGTAACCGCGCTTGGTCTTTTTGAGACCCTTGGTCGGAAGGCCCATCACATCAAAGAGCACATGCGAAAGTTGCATGGGGCTGCCGATGTTAAAGGTCTCGTCACCGGCAAGGTCGCGAATGCTTCGTTCGACCTCGGTGATCTGGGTCGCCAGACCCTCGGACAGACTGTGCAGGCGGTCGGGGTCCACGAGCATGCCCGCGCGCTCCATCTTGGCAAGTACCGGAACGAGCGGCATCTCGATGCCATCGAACACGTTGGCGGCGTTCTCACGGGCCATGCACTCGCGCAACGGCGCCACGAGCGCCAGCGTCAGAGCCGCAGTACGGGCGGCAGGCGCCGGAGCGTCCTCACCAGCACCCTCTGCACCGCGCGCCGCAGGCAACGCCATCTGCAGATAGGTATCGGCCAGATATGCCTCATCGAACTCGGAGCGATCGGAATCCAGCAGATAGGCAGCGACCACGGTATCGAAGATACGCGTGGAATCGGCAGCGAGCGGATCCATGAGCTCGGGCTCAGAAGAATCGATGGGCGAAAGCTCGTGCAGCAGCGCTTTCGTATCCGGGCTCGCCACGCGGCCCTCCATAAACAGGCGCGCAAGCACGCCGGCGATCACACCGTGAGCGAAGTTGAAGCCCTCAACCTCAGCCGCCGCACAGCTGTCGCCCTCCTCGAGCGCGAACAGGCCCTTGGACGTCGCCAACCACAGCGTGCGCGTCAGCCCAAAGAGCGCGCCCTCTTCCTTGTCGTCGTCCACCACGGCGGCGACCCACTCGCCGGCATCAATCGCGCGGGAGACCTCAGCCGCAACGGCACCAAGCGCGTCGGCATCGCCGGCGGCTGCGCGAACCATAGCAGGTATCTCAAACACACTGGAGGCAGCAGCCCCGCCCTCGCCGCCGATCAGCGCCAAGAAACGGTTCTGCATGGCGGTGATACCAAGCGTACCCAGCGCCGCGGAAACCTCATCGGCAGAAAACGCCGGGAAGGACGTCGCCTCAAAGTCGAGCTCGACGGGCGCATCGGTGCGAATTGTCGCAACCTTGCGGCTCAGTAGTGCGTCATCGATGTGTGCACGCAGGTTCTCGCCCATCTTGCCCTTGACCTCATCGGCATGCGCGATGACTTCGTCCAGGCTACCGTACTTCGCAATGAGCGCACTCGCCTTTTTGGGACCGATGCCCGGTACACCGGGGATGTTGTCGGACGTATCGCCCTTTAGACCGTAAAAATCGGGCACGAGCGCCGGCGTAATGCCGTGATACAGGTCGTCCACGCTCTCGGGCGTCATAATCGCCACGTCGGACAGGCCCTTGCGGGTCGAGACCACGTTGACGTGCTCGGTCACGAGTTGATACATGTCGCGGTCGCCGGTCACCAGTAGCATGTCGCAGCCGGCCTCTTCACCCAGGCGCGCCATGGTTCCCAGGATGTCATCGCCTTCCCAGCCCTCGGACTGCAGAATCGGCACGTTGAGCGCGGCGAGCAGCTCCTTAATCATAGGGAACTGCGCATGCAGATCGGGGTCCATGGGCGGGCGTTGCGCCTTATACTGCGGCAGCATCTCCATGCGCACGCGCGGTTTACCCTTGTCAAACGCCACGACGACGCCGTCGGGGTTAAAGGCATCGATCATCTTGAGAAACATGTTCAGAAAGCCAAAGATCGCGTTGGTGGGGCGACCGTCCGGCGCGTTCATGGTCGGCGGCACGGCGTGGAAGGCGCGATGCATGAGCGAGTTGCCGTCGATAACGGCAAAGGTGCGGCGCTTGTCAGACATATTGAATACCTCGCTTTGGGCTGGGCACGGTTTGCTCACTCCAGTTTACACGCTCCCCGCCCCGCGGCCACCTCACATCAAGCTCCCCCGCCACCGTGAGCCCGCGCGTGATACGATGGCTCACGGTACATCAACCAGCACGATCGATCCGAAAGGAGCCTGCGTCATGGAGCGTCCCTGCGCATGGAAAAAGTACACGCCACAGCAAATCGAGGAGCTCGAGGAGCTTTGCCGCGGCTATAAGCAGTTTTTGAGTGAGAACAAGACCGAGCGCCTGTGCGTCAAGGCCGGCATCAAGATGGCCGAGGAGGCGGGATACGTCGACCTGGAGACCGTAATCGCCGCAGGCCGCGAGCTTAAGGCAGGCGACAAGGTGTATGCCGCTAACCACGGCAAGGACCTTATGCTCGTCAATCTGGGCACCGCCCCGCTCGAGCAGGGCTTTAACATCCTGGGCGCGCACGTGGACTCGCCGCGCCTGGACCTTAAGCAGAACCCCGCCTTCGAGGCCGGCGACATGGCTTATCTCGACACGCACTACTACGGCGGCGTCAAGAGCTACCACTGGGTAGCCTCCCCGCTCGCACTCGTGGGCGTCATCTGCAAAAAGGACGGTACCACCGTCGACATCAATATCGGCGACAAGGCGGACGACCCGGTCTTTACCATCTCCGACCTGCTGATCCATCTCTCGAGCGAGCAGATGTCTAAGCCTGCCAAAGACGCCGTCGACGCCGAGATCCTCGACGTGATCGTGGGCGGCCGTCCCGTCAAGTTCGATGAGGACGACAAGGACGCCCCCAAGGAGCCCGTCAAGCAGATGTTCCTGGATATCCTCAAGGAGCAGTACGACGTCGAGGAGGAGGACTTCCTCTCCGCCGAGATCGAGGTCGTGCCCGCCGGCCCCGCCCGCGACATGGGCCTCGACCGCTCCATGATTCTGGGCTATGGCCATGACGACCGCGTCTGTGCCTACCCCTCCATGCTCGCCCAGATCAACGTCACCAACGTGGAGCGCACGAGCATCACGCTCATCGTCGACAAGGAGGAGATCGGTTCCGTGGGTGCCACCGGCATGACGAGTCGCTTCTTCGAGAACACCGTCGCCGAGATCATGATGCTCGCCGGCGAGGACAGCCCGCTGGCTCTGCGCCGCGCGCTCGCCCGCAGCCGTATGCTCTCCTCCGACGTGTCCGCCGGCTTCGACCCGGGCTATGCCGGCAAGTTCGAGACCAAGAACGCCGCCTTCATGGGTCGCGGCCTGTGCTTTAACAAGTACACGGGCAGCCGCGGCAAGGGCGGCTCTAACGACGCCGACGCCGAGTATGTGGCCCTCGTCCGCGACATCATGGACGAGGCCGGCGTGGACTTCCAGACCTGCGAGCTCGGCCGCGTCAACGCTGGTGGCGGCGGCACCATCGCCTACATCATGGCCAAGTACGGCATGAACGTCATCGACTCCGGCGTTGCCGTCCTGTCCATGCACGCCCTGTGGGAGGTCGCCAACAAGGCCGATATCTACGAGGCCTACCGCGGCTACAAAGCCTTCCTCGAGCGCGCCTAACCAACCCTTCATCAGTTGCGGTGAAATACGGACTAAACTGGCCCATAAACGGCCAAAACAGACCGTATTCCACCGCAACTTCCTTTTTGGCAGAGGAGAGTCCATGCTGCAGGTCATCATTTCGCCCGCCAAGCAGATGCGCGCGGCCCAAGATGCTTTTGAAGTCCTGGGCATTCCACCCTTTGTGCGCGAGACGGCTCGCCTCCACCGCGCACTGCTAGATATCGAGCGGAATGAAGGCAGCGGCGGCCTGCAGGCGCTGTGGAACGTGAGCGACAAACTGCTTACAGTGTGCCTGGATACGCTTCACGAATTTATGCTCGTCCTGAGCGATGCCGACCTCGCCGATCCCGATATCGCGCGTCGAATCTCCCCCGCCGTCATGTCCTACCACGGCATCCAATACCAGAGCATGGCGCCCGAGGTGATGGATTCCGCGCAGCTCGCATGGCTGCAAGACCATCTCTGGATCCTCTCGGGACTCTACGGATGCGTGCGCCCCTTCCACGGCGTGTCGCCCTATCGGCTCGAAATGGGGGCGAAGCTCTCCGTCGACGGCGCTCGCGATCTCTATGCCTTCTGGGGGAATCGACTCGCGCAGGCAATTGCGCCGGCCGGTTCCGACACCACTATCGTCAACCTTGCCAGCGTGGAATACGCCAAAGCCGTTCTGCCCCATGCTGCACAGGATACAACGGTTATCACCTGCCTTTTTGGCGAAGGCGTCCGTAACGGCAAGCCCATCCAACGTTCGACCGCCAGCAAAAAGGCACGCGGCTCCATGGTGCGGTGGATGGCAGAAAACAAGCTCGAGGATGCAAGCGAGCTCACCGCGTTCGACGTTGGTTATCGACACTTTCCCGAGCTCTCATGCCCAGGCACCCTCGTGTTCATCAACGAGCACTCAAGAGCCGGCACCCAACACTGACCCGCTCAGCTTTCTCCATATAACTTGCGGTGGAATAGTTCCTATTTGAGCCTTTTATCGCACAATCAGGAACTATTCCACCGCAACTTTTATGAATTGGCTGCTAGGCTCGACACCTATTCTGCTAGACCGTCGGCCTTTGCAATCCCATTTGTCGAACCGTCCTGATAGACAATCTTGACGTGCTCAACCTCGGACACCGCAACACCCGTCGGAGGCTCCAAACGCCATTCCGTCAGGGCGATATCCATGGTCGTGGGCACGTCCCCCTGATCTTTGAGCTTTACCGTGAGCGTTTTGAGCGCTGCATCAAACGTCACGCGTTCGATTTCTTCACCCGGAATGGATCCACCACTCAGCTGCAACTGCACAAACTCGTCGCGCGGATACCAATAATCGCCCGGAACGGCGAGCGTATTGGCATTACCGCCAGTACTCCTCACCGTCATAATCGGCAGGGCATCATCGGCCTCAAATTCCCAGGCAGCGCCGCCGCGACCGCCAAACGTCCAAATACAAAAGGCAATCACCAGCACGGCAAGCACCGCAAAGCCAATCGCGACTAACCCATGGTGCGCACGGCCCTCCTCGGCCGATATGTCCCATTGTGTCTCTCGATATAGATGCTTGTCTTCCATGTACGCCTCCCCACTGGCACGTCCGTTAGGCCAATCGTACCCATTCGAGCTATACTTGAGCCCATTACATAAACGGGGAGCTTGCAGGACAAGACGGCAGGCTGAGACTGGGCGCGCCCGCCCTGACCCGCAAACCTGATATGGGTAATGCCAACGAAGGGAGCCGTGCCAATGAGCACACAGACCGAGCCCAAGCTCGTCACGCAAATCGACTTCGCCCGCGCCGGGCAGATCACGCCGCAGATGAAGGAAGTCGCCGAGCGCGAGCATCGCGACCCCGAGTACATCCGCGAGCGCGTGGCCGACGGCCGCATCGCCATTCCCGCCAACATCGTGCACATCAAAAAGGGCATGCGCGCCTTTGGCGTCGGCGAGGGCCTGTCCACCAAGGTCAACGTGAACTTGGGCATCTCGGGCGACAAGGCCGACGCCGCTGAGGAATGGAAGAAGGTCAAGATCGCCGAGGACTTTGGCGCCGACGCCATCATGGACCTCTCCAACTCGGGCAAGACGCGCCAGTTCCGCCAGCAGCTCATCGACGAGACGCCGCTCATGGTAGGCACCGTCCCCATGTACGATGCCATCGGCTACATGGAAAAGCCGCTGGTCAAGCTGACCAAGGACGATCTGCTCGAGGTCGTGCGTGCACACGCCGAAGACGGCGTGGACTTTATGACCATCCACTGTGGCATCAACAAGTCGGTCATCAAGACCTTTAAGGAGACCGGCCGCCTTATGAACATCGTCAGCCGCGGCGGCTCGCTGCTGTTTGGATGGATGGAGGTCACCGGCAACGAGAATCCGTTCTACGAGTTCTACGACGAGGTGCTCGAAATCTGCCACGAGTACGACGTGACCATCTCGCTCGGCGACTCCTGCCGCCCGGGCTGTCTCTACGATTCCAACGACGCCACCGAGACCGCCGAGATGATTGAGCTCGGCAAGTTGTGCAAGCGCGCCTGGGCCGCCGGCGTCCAGGTTATGGTCGAGGGACCGGGCCACATGGCGCTCGACGAGATCGCCGCCAATATGAAGCTGCAGAAGCGCCTGTGCCACAACGCCCCGTTCTATGTGCTCGGGCCGCTGGTGACCGATATCGGCGTGGGTTACGACCACATCACCGCAGCCATCGGCGGCGCTATCTCCGCGAGCTCGGGCGCCGACTTCCTGTGCTACGTGACGCCGGCCGAGCACCTATGCCTGCCTAACGCCCAGGATGTGCTCGACGGCCTCATGGCCACCAAGATTGCCGCACACGCCGCCGACATCGCCAAGAAGGTGCCCCACGCCCGCGACATGGACGACAAGATGGGCCAGGCACGCCGCAAGCTCGATTGGGACGCCATGTGGAAGTGCGCGCTCGACCCGGTCACCGGCAAGAAGCGCTACGAGGAGTCCCCCGCCGCCACCGAAGGCACTTGCACCATGTGTGGCAAGATGTGCGCCGTCCGCACCGTCAACAAGGTGTTCGAAGGCACGACGATCGACCTCGGCATGGAGGACTAACTCGTCACCGGGGACACAAACGGCCACAAGGTGTTCGTCCATTGTTGACATGTGAACATTTTCTTACATTTTCGTAAAGATTGCACCGCCCGCCCGGGATCGGCATACAGCCGGCCCGGGCAACTTTATAATGCAGGCAGAAGACCCATTTGAATCCGACCGAACAAGGGAGCGAACATGGATCGCAGTAAGGTACCCGCCGTTCTATCCATCGCAGGATCAGATTCCAGCGGTGGTGCCGGCATTCAGGCCGACATCAAGACCATCACGGCGCACCGTCTGTATGCCGAGACGGCCATCACAGCCATAACCGCACAAAACACGCTCGGTGTCACCGCCGTGCAAAACATCTCCCCGGATATTGTCGCGGCGCAAATCGATGCCGTTTTTGACGATATCCGCCCCAGGGCCGTCAAGATCGGCATGGTTTCCTCTGCCGAGATTATCGAGGTTATCGCCGACCGCCTGAGTGCCTGGGACGCACAAAATATCGTCGTCGACCCCGTCATGGTCGCCACCTCGGGCGCTCGTCTGATCGCAGAGGACGCCGCCGAAGCGCTTACACGCCGCCTGTTCCCACTGGCGACCGTCATCACGCCCAATATTCCCGAGGCCATGGCGCTGCTCGATTACGAGGTCGATTCCGAGCGCACGCAGCAAAATGCCGCCATGCTCCTCACCCGCCGCTTTAGGTGCGCGTCCCTCGTTAAGGGCGGGCATTTTGTCAACGAGGCCAACGATGTGCTAGCAGAGCCCGCACCGCTCGATGACGAAGGCAACCACCTGGGCGATCCGCTCACCACGTGGTTCCGCCACAAGCGCATCGAGACCGGCAACACGCATGGTACCGGCTGCACGCTTTCGTCCGCCATCGCCTGCGCGCTGGCCCAGGGCATGGATCTTGCCGATGCCGTCAACGCCGGTAAGGCCTACCTAACGGGCGCTCTCGCCGCAGGCTTTGATATGGGCAAAGGCTCCGGCCCCGTCAATCACATGTGGCAATATTAAGATTCGCAGCCCAAAACCGCCGCAAAGGGGACAGGCACCTTTGCGGCGGTTCCCACAAACATCCCGATCTGTAACAGTTAGAATCCATTTTTCGGCCCACCTGTTACAAATCGAGACATCCAAATTCCACTGAGAAGATAATCTCGATGTGTAACAGTAACTCGGCAAAATCGACCCTAGATGTTACAGATCGAGACAAACGACCGATATCGGCCTAAATAATCTCGATCTGTAACATCTAGCCCGTTTTCGGCCTTACAACTGTTACAGATCAAGACAAACCAACGAAACAAGCCGCCGAAAGGGGAATTTTTACACTGCTTGGGGTCGCGCTACGCTCCGAGCATCTCTTTGAGCTTGGCTGCCACGGCGTGGCCCAAGCTCTCGTGACTTTCGGGCATCATGTGCAGATAATCGATATCGCCCGGCTCGGCAAAATCAGCGGCATTCAAAAAGTCGCAGCCAAACTGTTTGGCAGCATACGCATAGTATTCGGCAAAATGCTCCGAGGCCTCGACGGAGCGCTCGTCAAAGTCGGTCATGTACACATCGGCGATCTGCGGTTTAATCTTGATAGGCGCCATCAGCAGAATACGCGGGCAGGGCGCGGCTTCGGTCCAGGGAAACGCGCGGACGGTGCGAATCAGCGCCATGGCACCGTCAGCGATATCGGCAGCACCCACGCTAAAGACCGTCTTGCAGTCGTTGGTGCCCAGCATAATCACGATCGCGTCCAGCGGCTTATGGGTCTCGAGCAGCATCGGCAGCGCGCGAATGCCGTTGAGGTTGGTGTCCAGATGACACATATCATCGCGCACCGTCGTGCGACCATTTAGGCCTTCCTCAATCACGTGCCAGCCCTCGCCCAGGTCGCGCTGGGCCACACCGCACCAGCGCACATCGTGCGCATAGCGCACCGCGGTGCCGTCGCGCATACCCGCCGGATCGTAGCCGTAGGTATTGCTATCGCCAAAGCACAGAACGTTTTTCATCGTAAGCCCTTCCTTTAGTAAAAAGCCGACGGGAGCAGTCTCTCCCGCCGGCCCGACCCATCTGTCGGCACGTACCGATTACAGGTACTTGCGCCAATCGTCATCGTCCTCATCGTCCTCGGCAGCAGCCTGGGCTTGCTCGGCGGCGTGAGCGGCCGCAGCACGAGCGGCAACCTGGGCATAGGACTCCTCGTTGCGCTCGGGGAAGTTTGCCAGCACGTGCTCGAACTTGGCAAAATCCTCGTCCCAACGCGTAGAAGGCACGGCAAAGAAGACCTGCTTGACCTTAAAGTCGCCCGATGCGAGCTCCTTGCGGAAGAGCTCAGCCACGGCCTCGGCGTCAAAGCCGTTGTTGTCGCAGCCCCAAGCGCCCAGCACGAGCTTCTCGCGACCCAACTCGTCGCAGATAGCAAGCACAAAGCGGATGCGATCGCGCAGGGCATCCAGCAAGGCATCGTCGCCCACGCGATACTCCTGGCGAGCGCGCTTGGCGTTGGGTGCGGCGGCGACGATTACGTCGGCATATGCATGTACGTGGTTGCGGTCGAAGCGCACCGCAGGCACCACCAGCGCACGATTGCGGTAAAGCTCGCAGTTGATGTTGCGGCGACGGTTCTCGCCGTACCATTTGCGCTGCTTATCGAGCACGTTGTACAGGTACGAATCGGCACAGAGCGTGGCCTCCTGGCCCAGATAGCCCTGGATGTAGCCACCGCCCGGGTTGGTGAACGAGGCAAAGGCGAGCACGGCCATGTCGCAGAACTGCGCGTAGCCTCGGCCGTTATCCAGAATGGCCTGCGTGGCAGAGGCGTCGAGCACGGTGACCTCGGGCAGGACCGGAGCGGGCTTTTCGGCGGCAGGCGCGGACTCGGCCTCCGCGGCCTCCTCTGCGGGTGCAGGCTCGGTCGTAACCTCGGTCTCTGCGGATGCAACCTCAGCGGTCTCGACCTCGGCGGCCCCAGACTCCTCGGCAATCTGTTCCTCGGCAGTGTCGGCCGCTTGGGCCTCAGCCTTCATCGCCGCGAC
>UQZC01000035.1 GCA_900545505.1 uncultured Collinsella sp. | reverse complement strand
CTGAGAAGGGGGAGGCCTCGCGGCCTCCCCCTTTTTGCGTTTACGGGGCGTAAATGACTCTATTACACCAGACGATCTTATCGTTTTTGGTATTGAGCCTTTATTTAAAGAAGATAAATCGAATAACAAGGGCAACTGCTATGGCCACAATGATCAAAAGCAGGATTGTCAGTCGATGCTGCTTGCGTCGTTTACTTGATGAAACGAAGATTGATTTTCCCTGTTTTGGCGTTTCGAGATAGCGAGCCGAATGCGTCAAGGTTTGCTTTGGTCGAGGACCTCTTTGTTGATGAGTGGCGGATGCTTTCATCGGCTCATCACTAGCTGCGCTGTTTTTAGATAATGGTGCGTCTTTCAGATATACAGGGTCTCCCGAGGCGACGCCCATATGTTTACGCCCCGTTTGGGCATCCTCGAGTGTTTGATATCGATTTCTCGTCACATACTCGGGCTCCGGATCATTAATGGGCTCTTGCGAGATGTGGGGGCGATGGAACCGTGGCGGCTGCGTGGAAGTATCTTCCCCCTGCGTCGGCATAAACATATTGTTCTGGTTTTGGTCGTCCATGATGCCCTTTAGCTCGTTACCAACAACGTGTACGCGCTCATTGTAAGCCCCTTGTTATTTGTAGCTGGGGACATACTCGGTATTTAAGCTCTGGTTCAAAGAACCTTAACCTTCCTAAAACATGAGTCATACGCACTTAGATATGCTTATAGTACTGGACTCAAAAAACTTTATAGTCGATGTATATATGAGCACTGGGTGGGCATATATAAGAGCGTCAAAAGAAGTCCCAGTCACCTGGAAGATGACTCGGCAGTCCTATAAAGGAGTGGTAAACATGGCAAGCATGGTTCCTTATCGTTCGGTTTTTGGCGTTCGTCCCTCTGCAAGCTCGCTGTTCGATCTGTTTGATGATATGAGCGACCTAGCGAACAGCTCGATTGCCTCTAAGGCGTTCCCCGTTGACGTTGAGGATAAGGGCGATGGCTATGAGGTCAAGGCTTATCTGACCGGCGTCGCCAAGGACGATATCGATGTCGAGCTTAACGAGGGCCGTCTGTCCATTAGCGTGAATGTCGAGGAAGACGAGGAGAACGAGGGCAAGAACTTCCTGCAGAAGGAGTTCAGCTCGTACAGCGCGACGCGTGGCGTGTACCTTAAGGACGCTTCGAGCGAGGGCCTCTCGGCTAAGTACGCTGACGGCATCCTGACCGTTACGGTTCCCAAGATCGTCGAGAAGAAGAACGTTACGAAGATCTCCATCGACTAACTTCGTTGGTGTTCTGCGCTATGAAAAGACAGCAAAAGGGGCTGGGAAGCGATTCTCGGCCCCTTTTGCTGTCTAGGACAGTCTATTGAATGGTTGCCGGCTGATACTGACTCGCAGGGCGTATCGAGAGTTTTCGCGATCCTTGGAGAAGGGTTGCGGAGCTGCCGACCTCGTCATCCAGGGTTGCGGCCAGAGCTTTGGCATAGCTTTTGACGGTAAGGCTCGGACGATTGTTATCTTGGCTGATATGCATGGCAATGAGCTGTTCGGTGCGATCGGTAACAAGTTCGCGCGCGGCTTCGGCGGCTTGGCCATTGGAGAGGTGTCCCCTTGCAGACAGGATGCGCTCCTGAAGAAAGCGGGGATATTCTCCCTCGCGCAGCATGGTCACATCATGGTTGCTCTCGAGCGCGAGGACTCGACAATCTTTGAGGGTGTTCATGGCTTGGCTCGATAGCTCTCCGGTGTCGGTGGCAAAGCCGATGGAATCATCGAGAGCATTGAATCGATAGCCGACTGGATTGATGACATCGTGTGATGTTGAGTAGGTTTGCACGTGGATGCCGGCAATGGAAAGGGTGTCACCGGGATCGAATTCCTCGACAGGCAGATGCGAAAGATTTTCTTTGTTCGAAAGAGTGCCCCTGCTGGCAAAGAGGGGGCCGTGCCAGTGCTTGCACCAGATATCGAGGCCCTTGATGTGATCGCTATGCTCATGAGTAATGAGAAGAGCCGAGACGTTGTCAGCCGAGAGCCCCAGTTCTGCCATGCGCTTTAATGTCTCGCGGCGAGACAGTCCGTCATCGACCATAATGAGCCCCTGCGGGCCCTCGATGAGCGCGCAGTTGCCTTTAGAGCCACTGCCGAGGATATGAAGGTGCAGACGAGACATAAGATTCCAAAGGATACAATGGGTGCGGACGAATAGAGGAGGAAGCAAATGCCTACGGTATCTCAGCATTATGGACACCATGCCGTGCCTGGGGCAGTCGATGAGACCCGGACGAGACAGCAGGCTGCTCCTGTCGTGCTCATGGTATCAGGCGGCGCGGACTCGACGGCACTGCTTCTTATGGCGTGCACATCAAAGCTGGATATCCAAGACGGACGCGGTGTTGCCCCCATCGCGCGCGAGCGACTGCACGTGCTGCATGTGAACCATCATCTGCGCGGCAAGGCGTCCGATGGCGACGAGGCCTTTGTGCGTGAGCTCTGCGCACAATATGGTCTACCGCTGTGTGTTGAACATGCCTATTTTGATGATGAATCGGGCAATATCGAGGCGGCTGCCCGCGAGGTGCGCTATGCCGCGGCGCGAAGGTATGTTCGCGAGCTCTGCGCCCAGACGGGGGCACCGCGAACGGCGGCTCGGATCTGGCCCGCGCACCCGGCCCACACGCTCGTATCTGCACCGCGCACACGTCTTCGGATCGCGCGGAAACGTTTTTGATGAACGCGATTAAGGGTTCGGGGCCCGCTGGTCTATCGAGCATTCCTCGCCGGAGGAATATCGTGGTGCGTCCCTTGCTCGACCTAACTCATGGCGAGCTCGTGGGCTATCTACAGGTACATGGTCAGCCGTGGCGTGAAGACGAGAGCAATGAGGATATCTCGTATCTGCGAAACTACGTGCGCCATCGGGTAATGCCGGTGGTGGCACAGCGTAATGCGAGCGTGTGCAAGACGATTGGCGCCGCCTGTGAGATCTTGGGTGATGAAGATGCGTTTCTATCCCAGCTGTCGGCACGGGCGTTTCGAAGCTGTTTGCGCAAAGAGGCAGCGGGCGCGCTGGTGCTCGATGCCAGGCGCCTTGCTGCGGCCGAGGTGGTAATCGCGCGGCGCATCGTGCGACTGGCGATCAAACGCATCGATCCGGATGCTCGTCCCGAGATGCGACATGTGGAGCGAGTCCTTTCCTGCGTTGCCGAGGGTGCCGGCTCGGTCACGCTTCCGGCGGGGATTGACGCACGCATTGAGTTTGGCATGCTGGCGTTTAAGGCGCCGGTGGCTCGCGAGGGCCTGGTCGCGGACTGGGTTACCGTGCCCGGTCGTTTGCCGTTGGGCGGGGGACGTATGCTGGTCGCAGAGTCGATGGTCGTTGAGCCGGGATGCGACATCGTGCGCCGCGCCCGTGAGCTCGCGGCTGCCGGGGAAGCGACAGCTTTGGTAGACGCGGCTGCCCTGGGTTTTGCCGACAGCGATAGTGAGCGGATCCTGGCGGGCTCGCGTGGCGAGATCCCTGCCGAGGCGCGATTGGCGCGCCTGTGGGTGGACGGTCCCGCACCGGGAGACGTGATGTGCCCGTTAGGGATGAGTGGCCGAAGCAAGAAAGTATCCGACTTGCTAGGTGAGGCTCGCATTCCCGTTTCCGAGCGCGCCGGCGTGCCCATGGTGAGGACGGCCCCGGGGGGTGCCGTGGTGTGGGTCGCCGGAGTTCGCGCGGACGAGCGTTTTAAGTGCACGGCCGCAACGCGCGTGGCATATCTGCTTCGTGTGGTCGATGCGGAATAGCGTCCCACGCCAGCTATTCTGTGCGACGTTGACGGTATTCCCGCGCTGATGGCGTACGGGCTGGAAAATATTCCCCGTGCGCTGCTAGAATGTGAAGTTCGCGTCCATACGGCGGTGTGTGGGCGATAAGCACAAGAAAGGGTTGTCATGGCTTCTCAACATCCGGATATCGAGAAGGTTCTGTTTACGCAGGAGGATATCGACGGTATCGTCTCTCGCCTGGGCGAGGAGATTACGCGCGACTACGCGGGTAAGGATCTGGTGCTGATCGCGGTCCTACGCGGCGCCGTGGTCTTTATGGGCGACCTGATGCGCAAGATCGAGCTGCCGACCAACATCGATTTCATGGCTGTTTCGAGCTATGGCGACGGTGTGAAGTCCTCGGGTATCGTGCGTATCATTAAGGACCTGGATATCGACATCCGCGGTCGCGACGTGCTGATCGTCGAGGACATTCTGGACTCGGGCCTGACGCTCAAGTATCTGATGAAGAACCTCGAGAGCCGCAAGCCCGCTTCTCTGGAGGTCGCCGCCTTCCTGTGGAAGGACGTTGAGGACCGCGTCTCGGCCATCACGCCCAAGTATGTTGGAACCCATTGCCCCGATGCCTTTGTGGTGGGCTACGGCCTCGACTATGCCGAGCGCTATCGTAACCTTCCGTATCTGGGCATTTTGAAACCGGAGGTTTATTCGTAAGATGCCCGACGACCATAACGATAACAATTCCCAGACTCCCCGGGAGCCTAAGATCCCGGGGATGCCCGGAGGCAAGAAGCCCACGCGTACGGGCTGGCTGTATTTTATTTTGGCTTGCGCGCTTCTGGGCTACGCCTTCTTTAACATGGGCTCCGGCTTTGCCAATTCCAGCAATACCGTTAAGCTCGCGACGAGCGAGATGGTGAGCGCCATCAAGCAGGATCGCGTCGAAGATCTGACCTATACGGTTCAAGACGGAAGCGTGACGGGTCATTACTGGAAGACGAAGAAGGACAAGGGCGATACGAGCGAGCTCAAGAGCTTCTCCTCGACCTATGTCGGCTCCGATTCGCTTGCCGAGCTCATGGCGGAGCACCCCGATACCAAGTACATCGTCAACACCAACGATCCCGATTTTTGGGGCGACTTGGCGATGAGTGTGCTTCCGACGATCGCCCTTATCGCCATCATGTTCTACTTTATGCGCCAGATGATGGGCGCCAACAACAGGAACATGCAGTTTGGCAAGACCAACGCCAAGACCAACGAGGCCACACGCCCCAAGGTCAAGTTTGAAGACGTTGCCGGCGTGGACGAGGCAGTCGAGGAGCTCGAGGAGATCCGTGACTTTTTGAGCGATCCGGATCGCTATCGCAAGCTGGGCGCCAAGATCCCGCGTGGCGTGTTGCTGGTTGGCCCTCCGGGCACCGGTAAAACGCTGCTGGCCAAGGCCGTTGCCGGCGAGGCGGGCGTGCCGTTCTTTAGCATCTCGGGTTCCGACTTTGTCGAGATGTTCGTAGGTGTCGGCGCCAGCCGTGTGCGTGACCTCTTTAAGGAGGCCAAGTCCCAGGCCCCGTCGATCATCTTCATCGATGAGATCGATGCCGTGGGACGTCAGCGCGGAGCTGGCTTGGGCGGCGGTCACGACGAGCGCGAGCAGACGCTCAACCAGCTGCTGGTCGAGATGGACGGCTTTGAGGAAAGCGAGTCGGTCATCCTGATCGCCGCCACCAACCGCCCCGACATTCTGGATCCGGCGCTGCTGCGTCCCGGTCGTTTTGACCGTCAGGTTACGGTCGACCGTCCGGATGTGAAGGGCCGCGAGCAGATCTTGCGCGTGCATGCCGAGAACAAGCCGATGGACGAGGACGTTAAGTTTGAGAAGCTCGCCCAGATGACCGTTGGCTTCACTGGTGCCGATCTGGCAAATCTGCTCAACGAGTCTGCGCTGTTGGCTGCCCGCCGCCATCGTTCCGTGATCTCGATGGACGAGGTCGAGGAATCGATGGAGCGCGTGATTGCCGGACCGCAGCGCAAGGGTCGCGTGATGACCGAGGCCGAGCGCACCACGATTGCCTACCACGAGAGCGGTCACGCCCTGGTGGGTCACATCCTGGAGCACTCCGATCCGGTCCACAAGATCTCGATCGTCAGCCGCGGCCAGGCGCTGGGCTACACGCTGCAGCTTCCGCAGGAGGACCACTTCCTCAAGACCAAGAACGAGATGCTCGACGAGCTCGCCGTGTTCTTGGGCGGTCGCGTTGCCGAGGAGCTCATGTGCGATGACATCACGTCGGGCGCGAGCAACGATCTGGAGCGCGCAACCAAGATGGCGCGCGAGATGGTCACGCGCCTGGGCATGAGCGAGGAGCTGGGCACGCAAGTGTTTGGCGAGGCGCAACATCAGGTGTTCCTTGGTCGCGATTACGCCGATCACCAGGATTACTCCGAGGAGACGGCGCGCCGCATCGATATCGAGGTCCAGCGCATTATGCGTGAGGCCCATCGTCGTGCGGTCGAGATTCTGGACGCCCGTCGCGATCAGCTCGATCTGATGGCGAAGGTGCTGCTTGAGCGCGAGACCGTCGAGGGCGACGCCGTGTACGCCCTGCTCGACAACGAGTGGAATGCCTACCTTGAGCGCGAGGGCGATATCCTGGCGGCCAAGGAGGAGCGCAATGCCAAGGCGGCCGGCATGCCGACCAAGAAGCGCGTGCCTCGAATGAGCGAGGAGGAGCTGGCGGCTGATGCCGCGGCCTTTGCGCAGGCGGCCATGCAGGAGGATGCCGAAGCCGCATCCGATGATGCTGACGATGACCATGCCGTCGTCGATGCCGACACCGACGCCGACAAATAGTCTTTGTGGCGAAAGCCTCCGCGGGGAAACCTGCGGAGGCTTTTTCTTTTGAGCGATATGGGGCCGTCTGTTGATTGGGGACAGACTTAAATGAGCGTTTTCACGCATTTAAGTCTGTCCCCAATCAACATTGCTGCGGCACTTTGCTCGGCTAAAGCGTACAATAGCGCCTATGAGAAAGGGGAACAGATGATCAACGAAACTATGTATGCTCGCGGCGCGGAAAGCTCCATCATCCGTGAGATTTTTAGCTATGGCCTTGAGCGCAAGGCGCAGATCGGTGCGGAAAACGTATTCGATTTTTCGCTGGGCAATCCGAGCGTTCCGGCGCCCGCTGCTGTGGCTGAGTCGATTAAGAAGGCCCTGGAGCTGCCGAGCGACCAGCTGCACGGCTACACGCCCGCACCGGGCCTGCCGCAATGTCGTGCCGCTGTGGCCGAATCGCTCAACCGCCGCTTTGGCACGAGCTATGAGGGCAAAGACGTATTTATGACGGTGGGTGCCGCGGCTTCGCTCACCTGCACGCTCAACGCCGTTACGAACCCGGGCGACGAGGTTATTGTTATCGCCCCGTACTTTCCGGAGTATCGCGTTTGGATTGAGAAGGCCGGCTGTACGTGTGTTGAGGCGCTCGCCGATGAAGGTACGTTCCAGCTGAGCGTGGACAACGTGCTCAAGGCGATCAGCGATAAGACGGCGGCCGTCATCATTGACTCTCCCAACAATCCGACCGGTGCCGTATATACATGCGACACGCTGACGCGACTGGCCAATGTTCTGCGCGAGGCCAACGCTCAGCGCGATCCCGAGAATCCGATTATGCTCATCTCGGATGAGCCGTACCGCGAGATTGTGTACGGTGCCGAGGTGCCTTGGGTGCCCTCGATCTACGAGAACACCGTGGTGTGCTACTCGTATTCTAAGTCGCTATCGCTACCTGGCGAGCGCGTGGGGTGGATCTTGGTTCCCAACACCAATCCGCAGGCTGCCCGTCTGATGCCGGCTGTTGCGGGTGCTGCCCGTACGCTAGGTTTTGTATGCGCACCGGCACTCTTCCAGCGCGTAATCATCGATTGCATCGATGAGCCGAGCGATGTCGAGGCCTATGCGCGCAACCGCACCGCGCTTACCGACGCACTAGCGGAGTACGGCTACACCTATGTTGAGCCGGATGGTGCATTCTACCTGTGGGTGAAGGCGCTGGAACCCGATGCGAATGCGTTTTGCGAGCGTGCAAAGAAGTATGAGTTGCTTGCGGTTCCCTCGGACAGCTTTGGTATGCCGGGTTGGTTCCGCCTGGGCTATTGCGTGAGTTACGAAACGATTATCAATTCGCTACCCGCTTGGAAACAGTTGGCGGACGAGTATCGTTAAAAGTAAAGCGCTCTGCCTACAATGTTTTACGTGAAACGGGGTTTGGTGTTAAGCCAGACCCCGTTGTCATGGACGTTGTGTCTTTGGGATGGAGTGGTTTTACGACTATCGAAGGCTATGCGTACAATGAATATAAGCGACGGCCGTGCCAGATAAGGAGACCTGATGCCCTACCTGCTTTCTTGTGACATTCATACCCATACGATATTCTCTGCGCATGCATATTCGACCATTGAGGAGAATGTGTACTGGGCGGCAGAGCGTGGCCTGCAGGTGCTCGGATCTGCCGACCATCTGAGCTCTATGGTTACGGCTTGCCCCAATGACCTGCGCAGTTACCAATTCTTTATCAACCAGGATATCTGGCCGCGCATTTGGAGCGGCGTGCTGGTGCTGCGTGGTGCCGAGGCCGATATCGTTTCGCTGGACGGAAGCCTGTTTGGCGAGGACACTCCTGTCACGCTCGATATTGCCGGTGATTCGTACAGCCGTCAGCATTCGCTGTTCGATTTGGTTACGCGAAATTTGGATTATTTGGTTGCGAGCGTGCATAATCCGCAGATTGCTGAAGGCGCGACGCTGGCCCAGACGACCGAGATGTATATCAATGCCCTGGAGCACCCCAAGGTGTTCATGCTGGGTCACACGGGGCGTTCGGGCGTGCCGTTCGATATCGACGAGGTGCTGTTGGCAGCTAAGGCCAAGCACAAGATTATCGAGATCAACAACCATAGTCTTGAACACGGTGTCGACACTGAGCATTGGGCCGTATGCCGCAAGATCGCCGAGCGCTGCGCCGAGCTGGGCGTGGGCATTGGCGTGTCAACCGATGCCCACATTGGCATGGCCATTGGCAAGCTCGATCACGCGCGCAAGATGCTCGACGAGATTCACTTCCCGCTAGATTTGATCGTGACGCGCGACCGCGAGACGCTGCTGCGCGAGATGGCGGCAGCCGGCGTGTGCGATCTGCGCAATGGGATGTAGCGGAGTTTATAAACCAAGCGAAGGGGGCGGCCCAGGCGGGTCGCCCCCTTTCTTGTCCCAAAAATCTACTGAGGTCGGTTAGCGGCGTTCGAGGACCGCTACGGTTTCGGTGTGGTCGGTGTGAGGGAACATGTCGACGGGCGTGATCTTGAGCAGGCAATAGCCTCCGTCGAGGAGCTGATGCAGGTCGCGCTCTTGAGTTACGGGGTTGCAGCTGATATAGGTGATGCGGCGCGGCTTAAGCGCGCAGGCAGCTTCGAGGAACTCGGGGGTAGAGCCGGCGCGCGGCGGATCGATGGAAAGGACATCGACCCGCTCGTTGTTATCGGCGGCATCCAGGATGCAATCGGTGGCGTCGTCGGCCATAAACCAGGCGCTGCGGGTGAGGCCGTTGAGCTCGGCATTGCGACGTGCGTCGGCAATGCCCGCCGGGTTGCGCTCCACGCCGAGCAGCATAATGCCGATGCCCTTTTTCTGGGCATCTTTAACTGCGCAAAGACCGATGGTACCGCTGCCACAGTAGGCATCCATGAGCACATCGCCCTGGTGCAAATCCATGCCGTCGATAGCGAGCTGATAGAGCAGCTCGGTCTGTTGCGGGTTGGTCTGGTAGAACGCGGTGGGGGAGATATCGAACTCGCAGCCGAGTAGCTGGTCGCGCATGCATTCGGCGCCATACACGATGCGGGTTTCCTCGCCGAGGATGGCGTTGCCGGGGCGTCCGTTGATGTTTTGGGCGACGGTGACGATGCGCGGATCGAGTGCGGCGACAGCCTCAAAGAACTCCTGCGCATGCGGCAAGTCGCGCTGAGCGGTCACGAGCGTGACCATGACCTGGTCGGTACGCCAACCGCAGCGGACGACGGCATAGCGAAGCAAACCAAGATGCTTGTCCTCATTAAAGGCGGGAATATGCAGCCGCTCAGCTTCGCGTGCGATGCCGTTGAGAATCTGACGGGCGCCCGGTGCCTCGACGGGGCATTCGGGTACGGCAACGATCTTGTGCGTGCCGCGCTCAAAGAAACCGCAACGGACAGCGCCCTCCTTACCGGGAGCAAAGGGAGTGGCGGCCTTATGGCGAAAACCGCGCGGAGCAGGATATTTGCCCGGGTCGCCCAGGGTGACGCCCATACCGCGAATGGGGTCGACGCTAATACCCTCGCGCTCGCATAGAGCAGCAAAAAGCTCCTCCATAACAGCTTGCTTAGCTGCCAACTGCTTTTTATAAGGACGATTGAGCGCCGTGCACCCACCGCAAGCTTTCATGATCGAACAGGGAGACTTGGGGTCCACAGCCTTACGCGCAGACGAAACCGGATCTTTATGCGAGCGCTTGGAGCGAGCCTGAGATGCCTTGACCTCGCTCCGACGAGAGTCAGAACGCTTGGTCTTAGCCCTGTTCTTGGTCGATTTGCTTTTTGCAGCTTTAGAAGACTTGGATTTCGTAGAAGATTTCTCCTCCTTCGACCCCTCAGCCGCCTCGATCAAAGCACGACGAGCCTTACGCTCCGTACGAGATTCTGCCATCAATAACTCCACTAATTTACAAATTGAAAGCTGCAAGCATTGTACCGTGCCAAGCTAGCGGACGATATGCAAGCGCCCATTTCATGCCAGTGATAAGTCCAACGATGTTTGCCCGGCGTGGGCGGGGAGCGGCGCGTAATT
>UQZC01000034.1 GCA_900545505.1 uncultured Collinsella sp. | reverse complement strand
TGGTGGTTCGACCGGCGGCGATGGCGGCACGCCTACGCCTACGCCTACGCCTACACCCACTCCCGACCCCTCGCCCACGCCTGACGATACGGTTGGCTAGAAATTCATCCGGCCATTAGCAACAAGGCCCCCGAGCAGCTTATTAAAGTGCTCGGGGGCCTTTTAGTTTAAAGCGACCTGGTGGACGGCCTTTATACCGGCAAACAATATAGGGGGCACCGACCTCCGTCAGAGACCCCTTACAAGCCACCATGTCACGCACACAGTGCCGAGCGCACGACCCGCACGCCTACTTGCGAGAATTGCTCAGCTTATTGATCAGCGCCTCGAGACGCTCGCCGTCCTCGGCCGTCTGGGCAATAACCAAAATCGTATCGTTGCCGGCAAGCGAGCCAAGCACATCGGGCAACTCTGCCGCATCAACGGCGGCGGCGATGCCGGAAGCCGTACCAGGCTGAGCCTTGATCATAACCAGATTATCGGTGCGCAGAACGCCCGTTACGAGCTCGGAAACCATACGCTGCAGGTGCAGGTCCTCTGCCAGAACATAGATACCCTCGGGGAGCTTACGCAGCCCCATATCGGCAATATCGCGAGAGACAGTCGCCTGCGTGCAATCAAAGCCCATAGCGCGGAGCTCATCGACCAGCACGCGCTGCGTGCGGACGTCCTTATTGCGCACAATATCTCTAATGGCATCCTGGCGCCCATTGCGTTTTTTAGCCATACAAACCCTCTCTCCAAAAGATGGCGGAGACAATCAATCAGTGACTGAATAGTTTAACGCTATTTGAAGGCTTTTGTGTATAAGAACGCATTTCGAAACAATTCTATGCAAATTTGTTTCGAAATGAGCCGTTTAGGCGGTTTTTGCGCCCGTCCGGTTAAGAAAAGCTGCCAGATGCGTACACATCACGCAGCGCGCGGGCTTGGCGCTGGCGATCGGCCCAAACAACAAACCGAGTCCCCGATGGTTATCCTTGAGCGCGGCGACCATCTGACGGGTTCGAGACGCCTCGAGCATATCACGCATGCGGGCGGAACGCTCGATTGACGACACTCCATGCGGGCTAAGACACAAATTCTCGATGCAGGCGACCAGTCCGGCAAAGTAGAACTTTTGGCTTGCCAGCTTGAGCCGACCACCGCTATCTGCTTCCGAGAGTGAGTCCGCAAGCTCGTCGAGCGCTCGAGTGTCATCGGATATCCTGGCATACATGGTGGGATCAAAGGCATCTGTAAGCTTAGGTGCCACCGCGTGGAAACAAGCGTTGCCGCAGCCGGACACGAATCGTGCCTGCGAGAGCGCATAAGCCATAAACTCAACCGTACGGTACGCCTTGCCGCGCGACAGGCATGCCTCAAACAGCGGACGGCTATACATCACGCCAGAGGTCTGAGCGACTAGGCCGCCCAAAATCAACTGGGGCAGCCCAGTCACCATAGAAGACTCGTCTTCTATGGCAATAGAGGCAGCATCCAAGACGCGCGAATGGCGTTCTCGATGTGCATCATAGCGGTCGAGCGACACCGTGGGGAACACTATGTCTGCCGCAGTATCGCACGCGATATCGACCATCTTGGAAAGGGACTGCGGAGCAAACCACTCATCGGCGTTCATAGCGATGATTTGAGAGCCGCGCGAGACAGCAAAACCGGCACGAAGGCAAGCGCCGCGCTTCGCGTCCTCGACGTCAATCAAATCAATATGGATGTCCCTGTCGGCAGCAACTTGAAGCGAATGGCGCACACCGGGCGCAGCATCGCGGCAAACAACGACAATCTGCAAATCGTAGAGGTCTTGGTTCTGGATACTCTCGAGCGCACGCATCGCATAGCTGGGCGAACCTTCTACCACAAGGATCACCGAAAGTCGCGGATGCGAGCCACGTCGAACCAAGTTATCCGTCCTCTCGACAGCAATGAATCAAACCGCGGTTCATGGTACACCCCGGCAATAAAAGCAATGAGACACCGGTTGTATTGCACGCCAAGAACAGATGTTGCACACGCGCAGCCCACAGATAATGGGTGTCGACGCACGACGCGTCGAGCCCTCCCCTAGTCGAGCACGACGAGCTCGGCGGGATCGTAATCCACGCCCATAAACGTAAGGCCGCAGGCAGGAGCCGTGGGGCCCGCAGCGGTACGGTCGCAAGCATCGATGACCTCGCGCATCCACTCGGGTTCACGGCGATGCATGCCAATCGCGACAAGCGTGCCAACGATCGTACGGACCATCGAATGCAGAAACGCATTGCCCTCGATGGTAAACGTCAGGATGTCCTCGCCAAACGCAACCTCATGGCCAAACTCGGCGCGCATTACGCAGCGGTGCGTAGGTTTGCCCACGGCAGAAGCAACCTTGCAAAAGCTTTTAAAGTCCTGCTCGCCCAGCAGCGCGGGGCAGGCAGCAGACATAGCCTCAACATCCAAGGGATAGCGATGCCACCACACCGCACCGCGGGACAGCACGGGGCGCGCATCTCGATCGACAATACGGTACGTATACGTACGGGAACGCGCGTCAAAACGTGCAGAAAAGCCTTTACGGGCCTTGTAGACCTCGTTGATGGCGATATCTTTGGGCAGCAGGGCATCCATAGCCCGCAGCCACCTACGGCGCGTTAGGGCGAGCTCAGCGTCCGTTACGGGCACGCTGATGTACTGAGCCACGGCATGCACGCCGGCATCGGTGCGACCCGCGCACGTCAGATCGATCGGACTTGGAGGGTGGGCTCGAGCGGATAGTGCAAAAAGACCGACGCAGCTCACCCGCAACCGTCGTCTGTCCCGGCTGCTCGGCAAAGCCGCTATAGGACGAGCCATCGTATGCCACGCGGAAAACGAGCGTGGCATCGAGCTCTGGAATCGAATTGAAATCAGACGGCGCGGTCATGGGCGCTCCCAACAAACAGGCAATGGCATTTCGACAAAAAAAGAGGGGTACGCGAACGTACCCCTCGAATATAGCCTATGCAGACGGATTGTCTACTCAGCGGTCTCCTCAGCAGGAGCCTCCTCGGCAGCCTCGACCTTCTTGGGAGCGGCGGGCCTTTTTGGGGCCGGCGGCGCCTTCGTTCGGTCGCCTTCTTGGGGGCCGGAGCAGCCTTCTTGGCCTTAGGCGTGCAAGGCTCGGTGACGAGCTCCATGATAACGATGGGAGCGTTGTCGCCCTTGCGGTTACCGAGCTTCATGATGCGGGTATAACCGCCGTTGCGATCCTGCCACATACCCTGGGCAGCCTTGTCGAAGATCTCGGCAACGAGCTGCTTATCGCCGAGCTTGGCGATAGCCAGACGACGAGAGTGCAGGTCGCCCTTCTTGGCCCAAGTGATGATCGGATCGACGACCGAACGCAGCGCCTTAGCGCGGGTCTCGGTGGTCTTGATGCGGTCGTTCTCGAAGAGGGCCTTAGCAAGGCTCTTCTTCATGGCCTTGGTGTGGCTCGCATCGGTGCCGAGCTTCAGGCCCTTCTTAACGTTGTGACGCATGGTCTAGTTTCTCCTCAAATATGCGAAGCATTAAGCCTTCAGGCTCAGGCCCATGGACTCAAGCTTGTCCTTCACTTCCTCGATCGACTTAACACCGAAGTTACGGATGTTGAGCAGATCGTTCTCCGAGAACTCAACGAGCTGACGGACCGAGTGAATGCTGGCGCGCTTAAGGCAGTTGTAGGAACGGACGGAAAGGTCCAGATCCTCGATCTGCTTGTCCAGCTCGGCGTTGTCGTTGGTGACCTCGGGAGCGAAGATCGAAGCCTCCTCCTCGACCTCGGGGGTCTCGGCAAGGTTCATAAAGGCGGCCATATGCTGGTTGATGATATTGGCAGCCTGGACCACGGCGTCGCGCGGGGCGATGGAGCCGTTGGTCTCGATCTCGAGGACAAGGCGGTCGTAGTCGGTGTGCTGACCGACACGGCAAGCCTCAACGAGCTTGGCGCAACGGGAAACCGGCGAGTACAGCGAGTCGACGTGGATCACACCGATGGGATCGTTGTCGCGCTTGTTGGCCTCGCCAGAAACATAGCCGCGGCCATAGCCGATGCGCATGCTCATGGTGAGATGGCCACCCTCGGTGAGCGTAGCAATGTGCTGCTCGGGGTTGACCAGCTCAAACTCGGACGGAATAAAGAAGTCCGCACCGGTGACCTCGCAGGGGCCGTCAACCGAGATGGTGGCGGTCGCCTCGTCGGTCGTGCCGAGAGCCCTGAAGACAAGACCCTTGACATTCAGGACGATGTCGGTGACATCCTCGACCATGTTAGGGATGGTCATGAACTCGTGCTGCGCACCATCGATCTGAATAGCCTCGACGGCGGCACCCTCGAGCGAGGACAGAAGAACGCGACGAAGGGAGTTACCCAGCGTATCGCCGTAACCACGCTCGAGCGGCTCGACGGAGACACGAGCAGACGTCTCGTTGATCTCTTCGACCTGAACCTGAGGCCTAATGAATTCTGACATGTATTACCTCCAGCCTCAGCAGCCCGGATGGACTACTTAGAGTAGAGCTCGACGATGAGCTGCTCGTTGATATCACCGCTGATCTGCTCACGCGTCGGCAGAGCGAGCACGTTACCAGACAGCTTCTCGATATCGACCTCGAGCCAGCCAGGGACCTCAAAGCGCTCGGAGGAAATCAGGGCCTCCTTGATGGGGAGGAGGTCACGGAACTTCTCGCCGACAGCGACGACGTCGCCGGCCTTGACGCGGTAGGACGGGATGTCCACGCGCTTGCCGTTCACGGTGAAGTGACCGTGACGGACGGACTGACGAGCCTCTTTGCGGGTGCGGGCGAAGCCAAGACGGAAGACGACGTTGTCGAGGCGAGACTCAAGAATGATCATGAGGTTCTCACCGGTGACGCCGTTCATCTTACGGGCCTTGTTGAAGTAGCCGTGGAACTGCTTCTCCAGAACGCCATAGATGAACTTGACCTTCTGCTTCTCGCGCAGCTGCATGCCGTACTCAGATTCCTTGCGACGGCGCTTGGGCTGACGGATAGATTCCTTCTTGCTGCTGTAACCGAGCTCAGCGGGATCGATCCCGAGCTGACGGCAGCGCTTAAGAACAGGAGTCCTGTCGATTGCCATATTGATACGATCCTTTCAGTTACACGCGGCGACGCTTCTTGGGGCGGCAGCCGTTGTGCGGAATGGGGGTCTTGTCCTGGATGCTCGAGACCTCGAGGCCAGCAGCCTGGAGGGAGCGGATGGCGGTCTCACGACCGGAGCCGGGGCCCTTGACGAAGACGGAAACCTTCTTCATACCGTGCTCCATGGCCTGCTTGGCAGCAGCCTCGGCAGCCATCTGGGCAGCGAACGGCGTGGACTTACGGGAGCCCTTGAAGCCCACCTGGCCAGCCGACTTCCAGGAAATGACGTTGCCCTGGGGATCGGTGATCGAAACGATCGTGTTGTTGAACGTAGAACGAATGTGAGCCTGGCCCACGGAAATGTTCTTACGGTCCGCGCGCTTCAGACGGGCAGCGCGAACGTTCTTCTTAGCAGTAGCCATCTATCTAGCGCTCCTTATTTCTTCTTCTTAGCACCGATCTGACGCTTCGGGCCCTTGCGGGTACGAGCGTTAGTGTGGGTGCGCTGGCCGCGGACCGGGAGGCCCTTGCGGTGACGAAGGCCGCGGTTGCAGCCGATGTCCATAAGGCGCTTGACGTTCTGGTTGCGCTCACGGCGGAGGTCGCCCTCAACCATGATCTGGTTCTTATCGATATAATCGCGGATGGCGTTAACCTCATCCTCGGTGAGGTCCTTAACGCGCGTATCCACGTTAACGTTGCACTCGACGCAAATCTTCGTCGCAGTGGTGCGGCCGATGCCGTAAATGTAGGTCAGACCGATCTCAACGCGCTTCTCACGCGGGAGGTCGACACCATTAATACGGGCCAACGTAGTCTCCTCTCTTAACCCTGACGCTGCTTATGACGGGGGTTCTCGCAAATGACGAGGACCTTGCCATGGCGCCTAATGATTTTGCACTTATCGCACATCTTCTTGACCGAAGGACGTACCTTCATCGTTCTTCCTTTCGGTAGCGCTCAAACTACTTCCCTACTATCTACTCGCCCAGCCGCAGGCGTTTAAAACTATGGCTGGTCTTCACACACAATCCGACCGTAGGTTGAGCTAAGCCTGCAGTCGGAAATGGAGTGCGTGTATGCGTGCCGCTATTTGTAGCGATAGGTGATGCGGCCGCGGGTCAGGTCGTACGGGGAAAGCTCCACGACAACCCTGTCACCGGGGAGAATACGGATGTAATTCATTCGGATCTTGCCAGAAATGTTGCACAGAACCGAATGACCGTTCTCGAGCTCGACCTTAAACATGGCGTTGGGCAACGGTTCCTTTACCGTACCCTCGAGCTCAATTGCGTCTTCCTTCTTCACAAGCAATCATCTTTCTCTAGAAAACGACAGCGATTGAGTATTCTACAACACGTATGCACGCATCGTAATAACTTCGTAATGGCTCCACAACTAAATGGAACTTGTTACATTTCTCCGCCTTGGAGGGAGCACCAAGCACCTTGGGCATCCGTGGTGAGAATCACCGGACCGTCATTGGTAATGGCGACGGTGTTCTCGTAGTGCGCGGCGGGCAGGTGATCGTTGGTCGTAACAATCCAACCGTCGGAGCCCGTGCTCACATGGTTGGAACCCATCGTAACCATCGGCTCGATGGCAATGACCATGCCGGCCTGGAGGCGAACGCCCCTCCCCTTCTTTCCATAGTTAGGAACGTTGGGGTCCTCGTGCATCACGCGGCCAATGCCATGGCCTACATAATCACGAAGCACACCGTAACCGTGAGACTCGGCGAGGGACTGAACGGCATAACCGACGTCCCCGATATGGTTACCGGGAACAGCCTGCTCGATGGCTGCCTTAAGGCAATCGCGCGTGACCTCGCACAAAGCCTTGGCTTCGGGCGTGGGGGTGCCGACGAAAAACGTCCAAGCGTTATCGCCGACCCAACCGTCGACAACGGCTCCCGTATCGATGGAGATGATATCGCCATCGCGCAGGATCATGTCGGGGTTGGGAATACCGTGGACCACGGCATCGTTGATCGATGCGCAAATGGTCCCCGGGAACCCGCCGTAACCCTTAAAGGCCGGGGTGCCGCCATGCATGCGGATAATCTGCTCCGCGAGCTGATCGAGCTCAAAGGTGGAAACGCCGGGGCGCACCATGGCTCCAACGTGGCGGAGCGCCATCTTAGATAGCGCTCCTGCCTTCTTCATCTGCTCGATTTGCGTTGCAGACTTAATCTTGATCATAGACCGAGAGCCTCTTTGACATCCCCGTACACGGTCTCGCGAGCCTGGTCACCGTTGACCGACTTGAGCAGACCCTGGCCACGATAGTAGTCGACGAGCGGGCTCGTGGACTTCTCGTAGACGTCGAGACGGTTCTTGATGGTCTCGGGCTTGTCGTCGTCGCGCTGATACATCTCGCCGCCACACTTGGGGCAGGTAGCATCGGCAGCGGTGCCGGTGTAACCGCATGCGCGGCAGGTGCGACGCGAAGACAGACGATCGATAATGACCTCGGGGGCCACATCGACCAGAAGGGCGCAGTCGATCTCGCGACCCATGGCGGAGAGCTCGGAATCGAGCGTCACAGCCTGGGCGGTGTTGCGCGGGAAGCCGTCGAGGATGAAGCCCTGCTGGGCGTCATCGGCGGCAAGGCGCTCCTTGACAAGGTCGATCACGAGCTGGTCGGGAACGAGCTCGCCAGCGTCCATGTACTTCTTAGCCTGAATACCAAGCTCGGTGCCACCCTTGACGGCAGCACGCAGCAGGTCGCCCGTGGAAATGTGGGCGACGCCAAACTCGGCGACGAGCTCCTGTGCGACGGTGCCCTTACCGGCACCCGGAGCTCCGAGCAATACGAGGTTCATGAGCAATCCTCCTCTAGCCTATTTAAAGAATCCATCGTAATCATACATCTTGATCTGGCCTTCGAGCTTATCGACCGTGTCGAGCACGACGCCGACCATGATGAGGATGGACGTGCCGCCAAATGCCTGGATCAGATGGCTACCCGTGAAGGAGAAGATGATCGAAGGCACGATGGCGATGAGCGCCAAAAAGACAGCGCTGGGAAGCGTGATCTTGTTGAGCGCGTTCTTGATGTAGGCCGCGGTAGCCCTACCCGGACGGACGCCCGGAATAAAGCCGCCCTGCTTCTTAAGGTTATCGGCCGTTTCATCGGGGTTGAACACCATGGAGGTGTAGAAGTACGCGAAGAACACGATGAGGACAACGTTAAGCACCCAGTTGAGCCAACCGGTCGAAAGCGCGGAGGCAACTGCCTGAATCCAGCCGATGCCGGGGAAGAACACGGCAATCTGAGCCGGGAAGTACAGCAGCGCCGAAGCGAAGATGATCGGCACGACACCCGCGGTGTTGACCTTGATGGGCAGGTAGGTGGTCTGGCCACCCATCATGCGACGGCCCACGACGCGCTTAGCGTAGGAGACCGGGATGCGGCGCTGGCCGCGCTCAAGGAAAACAATCAGCGGGATAACCAGCAGGATGATGGCGCAGATGATCACCATGGTGATGATGCCACCGGCATTGCCCTCGGTGCTGGAGAAGATAGCCTGCGGCAGACCGGCCATGATGTTCGCGAAGATGATCAGCGACATGCCATTGCCGATACCGCGCTGGGTGATGAGCTCACCAATCCACATGATCAGCATGGCGCCCGCGGTGAGCGTACCGACGATCATGAGGTCGAAGATGATCTCGGGAGCGCCGGCGCCATTGAAGCTGATGCCGAAGCTCTTAAAGAGGAAGAGGTAACCCACGGAGTTGAGGATTGCCAGAGCCAGGGTGAGGTAACGCGAATACTGCGTAATCTTGGTCTGACCGACCTCGCCCTCGCGGGCAAGCTCATGCAGGGAAGGCACGACGGCCTGGAGCATCTGGAGGATGATCGAGCTGGTGATGTAAGGCATGATGCCCAGCGAAAACACCGACACATAGCTCAACGCGCCGCCAGAGAAAAGATTCAGGAGGGCCATAGCACCTGCGGCGACCGAATTGTTATCGGTCGAGAAAAGGCCCAGCATCCCCTGGAAGGGAATGCCGGGCACAGGAACGTGCGCACCAATGCGGTACACGACGAGCATAGCTATGGTAAAAAGAATCTTTTCGCGCAATTCTTTGATGCGGAAAGCATTCTTAAGACCATTTAGCACGGCAGCTCGACCTTTCCGCCGGCGGCCTCGATCTTGGCCTGCGCAGAAGCGCTGACCTTGTCGACCTTGACCGTGAACTTCTTGGTGAGCTCACCATTGCCGAGCACCTTGACGGGCTCGAACTCGCTCTTGGTGATGCGAGCGGCCTTAAGAGCGGCACCGTCGATCACAGCGCCGTCCTCGAACTTGCGCTCGAGACGCTCAACGTTAACAGCGGTGTACTCGATACGACGGGGGTTGCGGAAGCCCGGAAGCTTGGGCAGGCGCATGGCCAGCGGAGTCTGGCCACCCTCGAAGCCGGCACCCTTGGTGCCGCCAGAGCGGGAACCCTGGCCCTTCTGACCGCGGCCAGAAGTGGTGCCGTGACCCGAAGAATTGCCACGGCCGACGCGCTTGCGGTTCTTGGTGGAACCGGGCGCGGGAGTAAGATCGTGAAGCTGCATTTGCTACTCCTCTACAATCTCGACAAGGTGCTTGACCTTGAAGATCATGCCGCGGACGGACTCGTTGTCAGCAATCTCGCGAACCTCGCGGATCCTGTGGAGACCGAGGGCACGGACAGTACGGACCTGGTCCTGCTTGCAACCGTTGGTGCTGCGGACCTGCTTGATCTTGATGGTGTCAGCCATGCTTAGTTCTCCTTACCGACGAACATCTCAGAGACCGTCAGGCCACGGCGAGCCGCGACGTCCTCAGGGCTGGAGAGCTCCTTGAGGCCCTCGACGGCAGCCTTGATGATGTTGAGGCCGTTGTCGGTACCGAGGGACTTGGACAGGACGTTCTTGATGCCAGCAAGCTCAAAGAGGGGACGCACAGCGCCGCCGGCGATAACGCCGGTACCCTCGACAGCGGGCTTGATGATGATGCGGCCGGCACCAAAGTGGCCGAGAACCTCGTGCGGGATGGTGCCCTGCTCGGTCACCGGCACGTGGAACATGTTCTTCTTGGCATCGAGAGATGCCTTGGAGATGGCCATGGGCACCTCAGCGGACTTGCCCATGCCAACGCCGACGTTGCCCTTGCCGTCGCCAACGACGACGAGAGCGACGAGGCTCATGCGACGACCACCCTTGACGGTCTTCGACACGCGGTTGATGTAAACGACGCGCTCCTCGAACTCGGAGGCCTCGCGCTGCTGCTTCTGATTACGAGCCATGTGCTACATACCTCCTAGAACTCGAGACCGGCGGCACGAGCGCCGTCGGCGAGGGCCTTGACGCGGCCATGGTAGATACGGCCACCGCGATCGAAGGCGACCTTGGTGATGCCGGCCTCGATGGCGCGCTTGCCAACGAGCTGACCGACCTTCTCCGCAGCCTCCTTGTTCGAGGTGTGGGTGCCCTTGAACTCGGCCTCGAGGGTCGAGGCAGAGACGAGCGTCAGGCTGGAGCCCTTGCTGTCGTCGATGATCTGGGCATAGATGTTGGCGTTAGTACGGGTCACGCGAAGACGCGGACGCTCGGAGGTACCCGAGACCTTGCCGCGAACACGACGCTGACGACGCTTGAGGCCTTCCAGCTTCGCCTTATGCTTGTTCATACGTAAACTCCTAAAAAGGTTGATCTTGCCAGCACCTGACGGGGTGCTGGTCTTATGCGAGTGAGTCGGTTACGACTACTTGGCGGCCTTACCCAGCTTGCGGCGGAAGGGCCCGGCCACGGAGTGGGTAAACCCATGGTTGTTG
>UQZC01000033.1 GCA_900545505.1 uncultured Collinsella sp. | reverse complement strand
CAGGCTGGTGTTAAGGACATCGGCTCGGTACGTGCGAGCCTCATCGGAACTGTGGAGCCGGTTTCGGCGACCATCACCAGCGCCGTTATGCTGGGTACGGTGTTTTTGCCGACCGACCTTATCGGCTTTGCCATGATCATCGTGATGATGTTCCTCACGGTGTAGCTAGCGCCGCCGCCAAGACAGAAAAGGTGTTGTGCCGCATTTTCGCCAATTGACGTCCGTGTCTGGAGTTTAGCTGTCGATGCTCAAAATGCCATAAACTAGTAACGTTATGGACTTTTTCATTGCGACTCAATTGCGAGGATTTCTTTATGGCTGGTAATCACTTTAAGGGCAGCGATAGCGGCCGTCCTGCAGTTCCGCCGCGTCCGAACGGGGCTGGTAAGGCCGGCACGCCGGGCGGCGCTGGACAGGGCGGTTCCGGTAAGCGCGTGTCCCCGGGCGAGACGGCGATGTTTACCGCTCTGTACGAGCAGTCTCAAAAGGCAAAAAAGACCGGCCGTGCAAAAGGGAATGTCTTTGCGGGCGGTGCAACCTCCGCGTCGCAGCCGAGCGGGGCTCCTTCGGTACCTGCGAACAACGCAGGTGCTGCCAACGCCGCGAATGGCGCCGGCAACGTTAATGCCGGCAAGGCCGACAACAATACTCCCTCTGCCGATGGCGCGGGGCTTACGGGTAACCTCGGCACGATTTACACCGGCGCCTCCGAGACTGGCACGTTCGCCCGCCTGGATGATAGCGGTACCGAGTTTGCGGGCTCGGGTTCCAAGGAAGATTATTACGATTTTGGCTTGAACTACGGTAGCGACGCTTCGTCGAGTTCGACCTCTGACGGTCTGGTCCGTCATCGCCATCGCAAGGGCGAGCGCAAAAAGCGTCACACCGGCGCCATTATTGCCGCTGTAGTCGCGGTGCTTCTCGTTGCGCTTGGCGCAAGCGGCTTTATGCTGCTTAACTCGGCAAAGACCGTAAAGAGCGAAGCGAAGGAGGCTGTCGAGATCGTCGGTGGCCTTAAGGACAAGGTCACGTCGGGCGATTTTTCGACGCTGCCTGACGACGCGAAGAAGATCGATGAGCTCTGCGACAGCATGAAGGCGGAGACCTCGAGCCCGCTGTGGACGGCGGCTTCGTTTATCCCGGTGTATGGCAGCGATATCAATGCGGCCCGCACCATGATTGACGCCCTGTCCGATGTCTCGAGCAATGCGCTGGTTCCCATGGCCGACAACCTCTCGCAGGCTACGCCCGGCAAGCTGTTCCAGGACGGCATGATTAACGTGTCCGCGCTGCAGGCGGTCGCCGATTCGCTTTCCAGCAGCTCGAAGGTGTTCAAGAGCGCCAACGAGAAGGTCCAGGGCATTGGCGATACTCATATTTCCCAGGTGACCGAGCTGGTCGATAAGGCCAAGGACGGCTTTGCCACCCTCAACGGTGCGGTTGACGCGGCGGAGAAGGTCGCCCCCGTCCTCCCCCAGATGCTCGGCGCCAACGGCCAGACGCGCAACTACCTTGTGTACGCCATGAACAACGTCGAGATTCGTGCTTGCGGCGGCTTTGGCGGTTCGCAGGGCCTGATTTCGGTCACCGACGGCCAGATGTCGATTGGTGACTTTGTTCCATGTATTGCGCTTAGCAAAGACGAGGCGGTTGAGAGCGTCGACGAAGAGGACGAGGCACTGTTTGGTGACCACAGTAACCTGTACAACTCTGGTAACGCGTATTCGCCCGATTGGCCTCGCAACTCGCAGCGTGTCGCCGCGCTGTGGAAGTCCCAGTATGGGCAGGACGTTGACGGCGTCGTGGGTATCGACCCGGTGTTCCTGCAGTATCTGCTGGGCCTGGTTGGTAACGTGTCGCTGCCCGACGGAACGGTTGTCGACGGCACCAACGCCGCAAAGGTCCTCATGCACGATGTGTACTGGAACTATCCGGTCGAGGAGTCGGACGGCATCTTTGCATCCGTTGCCAGCGCTGCCTTCGACAAGATTCTCGGTGGCATCGGTGACGTCGACGTTACAAAGCTTGTCGGTGCATTCGAGCGCGGTGCCGAAGAGGGCCGTCTGATTGCTTGGATGAGAAACGATGATGAGCAGAATGCCATCAAAGAGACGGGCATTGACGCCTCGCTGCCCGATCCGGATGATCCGAGTGCCGATCCCGTTGCCGGCGTTTACTTTAACAACCTGAGCTTTTCCAAGCTCGACTGGTACCTGAACGCCGACACGCAGATCGGCCAGGGCGTCAAGAACGGCGACGGCACGTGCTCGTATCGCATCACCGTTACCCTGACGAACATCATGACGCGGGAGGAGGCAGGCAAGCTGCCCGACTACGTCGCGGCGAGCGCGCCCGATGCCGCGCGCGACGACGAGCGTCTGAATGTCTCACTGTTTGCCCCGACGGGCGGCAACATCAGTGACCTTACGGTTGAGGGCACCCAGTTTGGTCTTGGCGCCGCTACGTGGCATGGAGTCCCCTTCTATTCGGGTACCGTTGACCTGCATGCTGGCGAGACGACGACGATCACGTATACGCTGACCACGTCGGCCGAGGCGGGGGACAAGCCGCTTACGCTGCGTCAGACTCCTACATGCCAGGCGGCTCGCGACAGCGCGTCGGCGTAGGGTTTTTCTGGTAGCGCAGATAATCGAGTACCATTTTGGGGCGGACAGGCAATCTGTTCGCCCCTATTTTGTAAGGAGAGCGCATGAAGTACTTTGGCACCGACGGCTTTCGCGGTGAGGCCAACGTTGGGCTGACGGTAGAGCACGCTTATAAGATTGGCCGTTTTGTGGGCTGGTATTACGGCGCCAACCGCGAGCGCAAGGCGCGCGTCATCGTGGGCAAGGACACACGTCGCTCGAGTTATATGTTTGAGGCGGCGCTGGTGAGCGGCCTGGTCGCGAGCGGTGCGGACGCCTATATGCTGCACGTGATCCCCACGCCGGGCGTGGCGCATCAGACCGTGGAGGGCTGCTTCGATTGCGGCATCATGATCAGCGCGAGCCACAACCCGTTTTGCGATAACGGCATTAAGCTCGTCAACAGCGACGGCTTTAAGATGGACGAGGACGTGCTGGAGCTCATCGAGGACTATATCGATGGCAAGAGCGAGGTGCCGCTGGCAACGGGCAATCACATCGGCGCCACGGTGGACTACATGCAGGGTCGCAACCGCTACATTGCTTCGCTCATCGCCAGCGCGAACTTTTCGCTGCAGGGCGTCAAGATCGGCATCGATTGCGCCAGCGGCTGGGCTGCCTCGGTGGCCAAGCCGGTGTTTGACGCGCTGGGCGCCGACGTGCGCGTGATCAACGCCGCGCCCGATGGCTTTAACATCAACGTCGACTGCGGCTCCACGCATATGGAGCGCCTGCAGCGCCACGTGGTGGAGCAGGGCCTGGACGTGGGTTTTGCTTACGATGGCGATGCCGACCGCTGCCTGGCCGTGGATGAGCGCGGTCGCGTGGTAGACGGCGACCAGATTTTGTACGTGTGCGGCGTGTATCTGAACAAGCACGGTCGCCTTTCGGGCGGTACCGTGGTACCGACGATCGCCAGCAACTTTGGTCTGGTCAAGTCGCTGGAGCTTGCCGGACTGAGCGCCGTGACCAGCGGTGTGGGCGACCGTCACGTGTATGCCAAGATGCGCGAGGGCGGCTACAGCCTGGGCGGCGAGCAGACGGGCCATACGATCTTTGGCGATATCGAGCGCACGGGCGACGGCATTATGACTTCGCTGCGCGTGATGGAAGTGATTCGTGCCGAGCGCGAGACGCTTTCGCAGCTCACGGCTCCGTGTAGGCTGCTGCCGCAGGGGCACGGGAATCTGCCGCAGGCGCAGGTGGCCGTGCACGTGGCGGATAAGGACGCCGCGCTCGAGAACATGGGCGTGCAGAACGCCATCGCCGAGGCCGAGGCTGCGCTGGCAGGCGAGGGCCGCGTGCTCGTGCGCAAGAGCGGAACCGAGTCGGTTATCCGCGTGCTGGCCGAGGCGCCCGACCAAGCATCCGCCGATGCCGCCATGAAGCGCATCGCCAACGCGCTCGAGGCTCTGTAAGGTAGTCATTGGGGACGTTCTTAAACGACTAGGTGGAAAGGGGGCGCCGCGGATTGGTTCCGCGGCGTCCCCTTTGCGTTGGCGTGTCGGTTATGCCTTACAGTTCGTAGAGCGTGGTGAACTTGTCCTGCAGGTAGCTGCAGTAGTAGCGGGCATCGAACGCCATGCCGCACGCGCCCTTGATGAGCTCCGGCGCGTCCTTGGCGCGGCCCCACTGCCAAATGTGCTCGCCCAGCCAGGCGCGGACGGGTGTCAGGTCGCCGCTCGCACAGGCGCCGTTGAGGTCGACACCGTCGCGGCACATGGCCGGCACAAACATGGCGTCGTAGGCGCTGCCCAGCGCATAGGTGGGGAAGTAGCCAAACGAGCCGCCGCTCCAGTGCGTATCCTGTAGGCAGCCGTGCGTGTCGTCGGGAACGGGAATGCCCAGGTACTCATCCATGAAGCGGTTCCAAAGCGCGGGGATGTCCTTGGCCGTGGCCTCGCCGGCAAACAGCATGCGCTCGATCTCGTAGCGCACCATAACGTGCAGCGGATAGGTGAGCTCGTCGGCCTCGGTGCGGATCAGCGAAGGCTGCGCGATGTTCACGGCGTGGTAGAGCGTGTCCTCGTCGACGTCGCCGTAGACCTCGGGTGCGTGGCGGCGCAGCACCTCGAGCAGCGGCCCCATAAAGGCACGGCTGCGGCCCACGGTGTTCTCAAAGAAGCGGCTCTGGCTCTCGTGGATGCCCATGGAGGTGCCGCCCTCCAGGCAGGTGCGCGCATAGGCGGGATTGACGCCCAGCTCGTACATGGTGTGCCCCGCCTCGTGGATGATGCTGTAGACGTTGGAGATGCAATCGTCCTCGTAGATGTGTGTCGCGATGCGCGCGTCACCCACGGCAAAGCCCTCGCTAAACGGGTGCTCGGTAAAGGCAAGCGTGGTGTCGTCCAGGTTCAGGCCGACGAGCTTCATCAGGTCGAAGCTCATGGCGCGCTGGGCGGCCTCGGGCACGCGGGCGTGCAAAAAGTCGGCATCGGGCTGCTGGCCGCGCTCGCCGATGGCGTGCACGAGCGGCACGACCGTGGCCTTGACCTCCTCGCAAAACGCGTCGAAGCTCTTGGCGGAAAGGCCGCGCTCGTACTGGTCGAGCCAAACGTCGTATGGGTCGCGCTTGGGGTCCATGAGTTCGGCCTGATGCTTAAGTTGGGCGACGATCCTATCCACATAGGGCTCAAAGCTCGCCCAGTCGTTGGCCGTCTTGGCCTTATGCCACACGGCGTCGGCCTCGCAGGTGAGCCTGGTCCAGGCCTCGGCCTCCTCGGTAGGAATAACGCTTGCCTCGCGCTGGTCGCGGCCGAGCACGCGAATCTCGTCGAGCAGTTGCGGGTCATCGATCTTGCCGCCGGCGACGGTCTCGCGTGCCAGCGAGCGCACAAGTTCGACAGACTTTTCGCTGGTCAGGAGCTTATGGTGCTCGCCGGCAAGGGTGCCCATGGCGTCGGCGCGCGCGGCAGCGCCATTGGCGGGGGCAATGGTCGCGCCGTCAAACTCGGCAATCTTGAGCAGGTACTCGCGGGTCCACAGCTTGCCCTCGAGCTTGCGGAATTTTTTGACGGCCTTATCGACCTTCATGCCTTTGGGCGTCTTGCCCGCTGCGGGCTCGGCCTTCTTATCGTGCTTCTTTCCCATACCATATCCTTGATCTCGCGAGCCGAGCGCCACGGATGGGCGCACGGCCAGTTTGCACAGCTACCTGCCTTGTACCCAGCACGAACAAAACGGAACGCGGCGATACACCCACACAATGTGCTATCCTATAGCCCAATGCGTTGACGGAGAGGGTTTTGCCCGCCGCGTCGCCGGCAAGAGAGGGAAGGTCATGGGCTGTAAGCCTTCCTGCGGTGGCAAGGGCCAAGCGTTCACTCCCGAGCAGCGACCTCAACGGGCACGCGGCCGGCGGCGGCGATGTCCCCAGTAGGGAAGCCGTGAGCCTCGCGACAAGGGGCAAAGAGTGGGCGCGGCGGGCCAGACATCCGCCGGGTCAAACAAGGTGGTACCGCGGAATTCAACCGTCCTTGGGCAATGCACATGCCCGAGGACGGTTTTTTGTTACCGAACCGGGCCGCGTTTTCGCAACGTCAGACGGCGGCAGCCGCCTCGGCAAGCGGGGAGCGCGAGAGACGAAAGGGAAGACATGAGTCTGATTGATGATCTGGTCAAACTCGAGGAAGAGGCCAAGGAGCTCGTCGCAGGCGCCGACGACGCCGCAAAGCTCGAGGCCGCGCGCGTTGAGCTGCTCGGCCGCAAGGGCCGCATCACCGGCCTGATGCGCATGATGGGCAAGCTCGCCCCCGAGGATCGTCCCGTGATGGGCAAGCGCGCCAACGAGATGCGCCAGCTGATCGAGGGCATGCTCGACGAGCGCACCACCGAGATGAAGGCCGCCGCTCTCAAGCACGCACTCGAGCACGAGGCCGTCGACATCACGCTGCCGGGCATCCGTCCGCAGATCGGTCACCAGCACCTGATCAAGCAGATCATCGAGGAGGCCGAGGACATCTTCTGCGGCATCGGCTACACCGTCGAGTCCGGCCCCATGGTCGACACCTCCTATTACAACTTCACCGCGCTCAACGCCCCCATGGATCACCCGAGCCGCTCGGCCCGCGATACCTTCTACGTGGTCGACAACAACCCCGGCAGCGTCGCGCACCCCGAGGCTCACGCCCACGGCGAGTCCGATGTGCTGCTGCGCACCCAGACCTCGGGCGTGCAGATCCACACCATGGAGTCGCAAAAGCCGCCCATCTACATGATCTGCCCGGGCACCGTCTACCGTCCCGACACGGCCGACGCCTGCCACCTGCCGCAGTTCAACCAGATCGAGGGCCTCGTCGTCGACGAGGGCATCACCTTTGGCGACCTTAAGGGCACGCTCGACTACTTTGTTAAGTGCATGTTTGGCGAGGACCGCAAGACGCGTTACCGCCCGCACTTCTTCCCCTTCACCGAGCCTTCCTGCGAGGTGGACGTGAGCTGCCACGTCTGCGGCGGCAAGGGCTGCAACTTCTGCAAGCACAGCGGCTGGATCGAGATCTTGGGCTGCGGCATGGTCGACCCCAACGTCCTGATCAACTGCGGCATCGACCCCGAGAAGTACACCGGCTTCGCCTTTGGCATTGGCGCCGAGCGCGTCGCGGCCCTGCGCTACGACCTGCCCGACCTGCGTACGTTGATGACAGGCGATATGCGTTTCCTGAATCAGTTCTAGGCTGCGGCTTGCCCAAGCACGGCACCTCGGCGTTCATTCGTCGCTTGCGTACCAAAGTACGCGGCGCTCCTCTTTCGGGCCGATCTGCCGCACTTGGACAACCCTCGCTTTGTAAGGAATGTTCACAAAGTTGAAGTTTCCACCTGCATCTCTTCGCAGGCTTTCAGTATGAAAGGAGAGCTAGATGCGTGTTTCTTACGACTGGCTCAAGACCATGATCGATATTCCGGAGGATCCCAAGACCCTTTCGGACGAATATATCCGTACCGGCACCGAGGTCGAGGCGATCGACACCGTGGGCGAGTCCTTCGACCATGTGGTGACTGCCAAGGTGCTCACCAAGACCCCGCACCCCGATAGCGACCACATGTATGTGTGCTCGGTCGATGTGGGCGACAAGAATCTCGACGCCGACGGCAACCCCGCTCCGCTGCAGATCGTCTGCGGCGCGCAGAACTTTGAGGCCGGCGACCACATCGTCACGGCCATGATTGGCGCCGTGCTTCCCGGCGACGTCAAGATCAAGAAGAGCAAGCTTCGCGGCGTCGTGTCCATGGGCATGAACTGCTCCGCGCGCGAGCTCGGCCTGGGCGGCGACCACTCCGGCATCATGATTCTGCCCGAGGATACGCCCTGCGGCATGCCGTTTGCCGAGTACGTGGGCTCGAGCGACACCGTGCTCGACTGCGAGATCACACCCAACCGCCCCGACTGCCTGTCCATGATCGGCATGGCCCGCGAGACCGGCGCCATCTTCGACCGCGATTTCCACGTTGAGCTGCCCGCTATCAAGGCGGAGACCGGCCGCGCGACCGACGACGAGCTTTCGGTCGAGATCGCCGACGAGGGTCTGTGCGACCGTTATGTCGCCCGCATCGTGCGCAACGTGAAGGTCGGTCCCTCGCCCGACTGGATGGTCAAGCGCCTTAACGCCCTGGGTGTGCGCCCGCACAACAACATCGTCGACATCACCAATTACGTGATGATGCTCACCGGTCAGCCGCTGCACGCCTTTGACTTGGACACCTTTGTCGAGCGCGATGGCAGGCGCCGCGTGGTGGTTCGCGCCGCCCAGCAGGACGAGAAGTTCACGACGCTCGACGGCGAGGAGCGCGTGCTCGACGCCGGCATGGGCCTTATCACCGACGGCGAGCGCCCTGTGGCGTTGGCCGGCGTTATGGGCGGCATGGATTCCGAGATTGAGGACGACACCGTCGACGTGATGGTCGAGAGCGCCTGCTTCAACGCTGGCCGCACCTCGCACACCAGCCGCGACCTTTCGCTGATCTCCGACGCCTCCATCCGCTTTGAGCGCCAGGTCGACGAGACTGGCTGCGTGGACGTCGCCAATGTGACGTGCGCTCTCATCGAGGAGATCGCCGGCGGCGAGGTTGCTCCCGGCTATGTCGACGTTTTCCCCGCGCCCAAGACTATCGACAGCATCAAGCTGCGCCTGGCCCGCGTGCATGCCATTTGCGGTGCCGACATCGAGCCCGACTTTATCGAGCGTTCGCTCACCCGTCTGGGCTGCACCGTCGAGCGCGACGGCGAGGACTTCATGGTCACCCCGCCGAGCTTCCGTCCCGACCTGCCGCGTGAGATCGACCTGATCGAGGAGGTCCTGCGCCTGTGGGGCATGGGCCGCGTGACGGCGACCATCCCGGCTGCCAAGAATCACATCGGCGGCCTGACCCGCGAGCAGAAGCTCACCCGTAAGGTCGGCGAGATCCTGCGCGCCTGCGGCCTCAACGAGACCACGACTTTCGGCTTTGCCGCCCCGGGCGACCTGGAGAAAATCGGTATGTCCACCGAGGGTCGCGGTTGCCCCGTGGTGCTCATGAACCCGCTGGTAGCCGAGCAGACCGAGATGCGTCGTTCGCTGTTGCCGGGCCTGCTGCAGTCCGTGGCCTACAACGAGGCGCACGGTACGCCCAATGTGCACCTGTACGAGGTCGGCAGCCTGTTCCACGGTCGCGAGAACGCCAGCCTGCCCAAGGAGACCAAGTCCGTGGCGGGTGTGCTCTCGGGCCAGTGGAGCGAGCAGTCCTGGAACATGAAGTACCGCAAACTGCGTTTCTTCTTTGGCAAGGGCATTGTCGAGGAGCTGCTCGCCCAGCTGCGCATCGAGAAGGTTCGCTTCCGTCCCGTCGAGGGCGAGGGCTACGCTTTCTTGCAGCCGGGTCGTGCGGCCGAGGTTCTGTCCGGCGGCACCGTACTGGGCTGGGTCGGCGAGATTCACCCCGAGGCGCGCGAGGCGATGGGCATCGATGAGGTCGTCGTTGCCTTTGAGCTCGATCTGGACAAGCTGACCAAGGGCGCCCGCAATCAGGAGAACTACCGCGAGTTCTCGCAGTACCCGGCTGTTGAGCACGACCTTGCTATCGTGGTCGACAATGCTGTGACCTGCGAGGATCTTGAGCGCCGCATTACCAGCGCCGGCGGCAAGCTGCTCGAGGGCGTGCGCCTGTTCGACGTCTACCGCGATCCCATCCGCATCGGAGCGGGCAAGAAGTCCATGGCCTTTGCGCTTACGTATCGCTCCGACGACCACACGCTCACCAGCGAAGAGGTCGAAAAGGCGCACCAGAAGATCGTCACCAAGGTGTGCAAGGGCGTAAACGGCGAGGTCCGTGGATAGGGCTTGCGCTGGGTATAGGCCAGCGGTGGCTGCCGCCGAGTCCTACGTGACCGCTATGCTCGATATAAGGCGCTGTTGAGCCTTCATATATGACACGCGCATTACATAACGGCGTGCTGCTTTGTCGGCAGTGCGCCGTTTTGCTATGATAGCCCGCGGCGTGTTACGAATCTGACATTACGTAACACTGACAAGGTGATTCAAGCGGCGTTGCAATTCCGTGCGCCGATAACCGGGAGGCGCGCATGCACATTCCAGATAATTATCTGTCCCCGCAGACCGATGCCGTCATGGCAGTGGCGATGGTGCCCGTGTGGGTCCATTGCATCAAAAAGGTACGCGCCACGCTCGATCGCGAGCACATGGCTTTCCTGGGCATCTGCGCTGCGTTCTCCTTCCTGCTCATGATGTTTAACGTGCCGCTGCCCGGCGGCACCACGGGTCACGCCGTCGGCGGCGCGCTCATCGCGCTGCTGCTGGGCCCGGAGGCCGCGGCCATTGCTGTCTCGGTCGCGCTGGCGCTACAGGCGCTGCTGTTTGGCGACGGCGGCATCCTGTCCTTTGGCGCCAACTGCTTTAACATGGCCTTCGTGCTGCCGTTTGCCGCTGCTATCGTGTTCCGTGCGCTCAACAGCCGTTTGCACGACAAGAGCTGGGGCACCTCGGTTTCGGCCATCGTAAGCGGCTGGGTTGGCCTGTGCCTGGCGGCCCTGTGCGCGGCAATCGAGTTTGGTATTCAGCCGATGCTCTTTACCAACGCTTCGGGCGCTCCGCTGTACTGCCCCTTCCCGCTGTCCATTGCCATTCCGGCCATGATGATTCCGCATATGCTGGTCGCCGGTGTCGTCGAGGGCGTGGCGACGGCCGCCATCTACGGTTTCATTAAGAAGACGGCGCCGAGCGTTATCGTCGGGCCCGAGCCCGTCGATGGCCAGCTTGCTGCCGAGGGCGCTGCTGCCAAGAAGACCTCGCTGGTCCCCACGCTTATCCTGGTCGCCGTGCTTGTCGTGGCCACGCCGCTGGGCCTGCTGGCCACGGGTGACGCCTGGGGCGAGTGGGACGCTGAGGGCGCCGCG
>UQZC01000032.1 GCA_900545505.1 uncultured Collinsella sp. | reverse complement strand
ACTCGCGACAAACTTAACCCCCGCCCTCAGCCCCGGAGACCCTCCCTGCCGTCACATTGTTCAATCAGTTTTGCGGGCGTGCGCCGCTGCGCGGCTAGCCCGCATGCTCCTCGGCGGGGTTGGTCTGATGGATCTTGTTGAACTTCCGCCTTTGGCTCAAATGGAAACGGGGGACGCATCTGCATCCCCCGTTTTTGTTGCGGTTAGTCTAGGTCAATAAACTTGGTGCTTAGGATCTTGCCGTCTTTGACGAGCATTCTGGCCATGGTGGGGCCTCGGGTGCCTCTGGGGTAGCTGGCGCTGCCCGGGTTGAGGACTAAGCAACGGCCCACTTGGGCTTCTTTGGTTACGTGGGTGTGGCCGTTGATGGCTACGTCTACGGATCCCACCGGAAGGTCTTCGCGGTAGTGGGCTACGGCGAATTTGAGGCCTTCGTAGGTAAAAAGCGCAAGACGGTCTACATCGGGGCCGTAGTCGCGGTAGTAATCGTTGTTACCCAGTACGGCCCGCACGGGGGCGATGGTGCATAGGTGCTCGTAGTCCATCTCTGACGTGAGGTCGCCGGCGTGGATGATCAGGTCTGCGCCCTCAAGCTCATCCAGGAGCGCAGGCGAAAGATAGCCGTGGGTGTCCGAGATGATGTCGATGCGCTTGGCGCTTGCACTGTTCATGGGATCCCTTCCGCAAAAAACGATTCGGCAGATACATACAAAAAAGGCCCCACGGCTCCGCAGACGATGGGTCTACAGGGCTGCGGGGCCAGTGTGCTAGAGACTCAGAGCCTTCTTGAGCGGCACGACGCGGCGACGCGAAACCGGAACGCGTTCGTCGACGCCCGTAATGCCCAGCTGGATGGCACCCGAGGGCACCGTCTCCACATCCGTGACGCACGCCAAGTTGACGATATAGCGGCGGTGAACACGGAAGAAGCCAAAGTCGCAGAGCTTGGCCTCAAACTGCGCCAGCGAGGTCGTCGACAAAAAGCGATCATCGACGGTATAGATGCAGGAGTAATCGTCCTTGGCCATGATAAAGCGAATATCGTCCACGGGAATGAGCACCTTGCGGCCGCCCTTTTCCACCGGGATACGCTCGATGGTCACCTTGCTGTCCGTAACCGGCTTGGCGCGTTGCATGACCTTCTCGATCGCGCGATCCAAGCGAGCTTCTTCGACCGGCTTCATCAGATAATCGACGGCATCCACGTCGAATGCCTCGACCGCATGGTCACTATACGCAGTCACAAACACGATCGCCGGCGGATTTTTGAGCTTATGCAGCGCCTCGGCAAGTTGCAGGCCCGAGGCACCGGGCATCGAGATATCGAGAAACACAACATCCACGCGACTTTCCATAAGCATCTCGATGGCGGAGCGGACGCTCGACGCCTCCGTGATCGTGCCGATCTTGCCCGTTTGCTCGAGCAGGAAGCGAAGCTCCGAGCGAGCCGGCGCCTCATCATCCACAATCATCGCACGCAGCATAGGGATAAAACCTTTCGTCAACTAACTACGCCGGGCATCCGTCGCATGACGTTGAGCCCGTAGCCTTTTATTTTACTCTTGAATGTCGAAGATGCTCTCTGACAAATCAAGATGAAGGAGCACTTTGGTGCCCTTGCCCGGCGCCGATTCGACACGCGTATAGGAGTGCGGCCCATAAAAGCGATGGATGCGCTCCGAAATATTGTGCATGGCCACACCGGCGCCGCCACCCTGGGGAGAGCTGGCGTCGGGACGGGCAGAACGCTCGTCAAACAGTCTGGCGGCGGTACCCTCATCCATGCCCACGCCATTATCGGCCACGGCAATCAAGATTGCATCCTCGCCGTCTTGGTGAACGGTCACGTCGATCCTCAGGGCGTCGTCATCGCCCATACCATGACGTACGGCGTTCTCGACAATCGGCTGGATCACGAACGCCGGCACCAGCGTATCTTCCACGTCCTCGGACACATCGAACGTCGCAAGCACGCGGTCCTCGCCAAAGCGGGCCTTCTCAAAGGTAAGGTAGCGCTTGGTCTGTGCGACCTCACGCGAGACCGGAATAAGCGATCCCGAGTTGTCGAGCGTGGCACGATAGAACGATGAGAACTCACGAAGCAGTTCGCGGGCCCGCAGCGGGTCGGTGCGCGTAAACGATGCAATGGTGTTCAGCGTGTTGAACAGGAAGTGCGGGTTAATCTGCGCCTGCAGCGCACGCACCTCGGCGCGCGCCGTGAGTTCCTTTTGCACCTCGAGCTCGTGGATGGCGAGCTGTGTGGACAAGATCTCGGCAAAGCCCGAGGCAAGCGCATACTGGGTACGGTCGACGGCGCGCGGGGTCTTGTAGTAGAACTTGAGCGTGCCGACGGTACGATCGCCCACCTTGATGGGGGCGATAATGCCGGCGGGGACTTGGTTGTGCGAGCCGTCCGAGCCCACGACATCCACCATACGGTTGAACGACTGCACGATGCCATGTTCGATAACGTAGCGTGTGGCAAGCGTGTGGATGGGAGTATCGGGCAGCAGTTTTTCCTCAAACTCGCCCGCGCAGGCAAGCACGTTGTCCTCGTCGGTGATGGCCACCGTCATGGCGCGCGTCTCGGGCAAAATGCGCCGGCACACCAAACGTGCCGACTCCTGCGTCAGACCGCCCTTAATGTCCTCAAGCATGGCCGAGGCCACCGAGAGCGTCTCCTCGGTGTACTGGGAACGCACCGAATCGGGATTGAGCGTCAAAAAGATAAAGATGCACAGAAAGATGCATAGCAGCGCGCAGGCAATCACCGTGGCGATCGGCTCGATACCGGTCACCAAGGCAAAAATAAAGTACACCAGCACGCAAATGGCGCAGGCGACGGCAATGATGCGAAAGATTGATATTGAACTATCGCGCTGGGCGCGGCGGTCGATCATTCGGCCCCCTCCAGGATACTGATCAGTTGTGCGTCACGCCAAAGCCCGTCCATGATCTTGGGCCAAAAGCTCTGGAAACGCAGGTAGCTTGCAGCGTTTTGGCGCGCATAGGCCTTTGCCTCGCCGATACCATGGCGCCAAATGCGCAGGTAGCCCTCATGCTCGCGGGTAAACACGCTGCGGACCATAGCGGTCTTGCGCACGCGGTCGTCGAGCTCGCGCGAAATCCACGGGCCCGGGTAGGGCATGAGCGATGCCGCCGTAACGGGAATGAGCTCCTTTTGATGCGCGGCGAATGTCAACTTGGCCCGTTCGTAGTACCAACGGTATACATCCTGCATAAAGCGCGGTGAGCGCTTTTCGGACTCCGGAGGCAGATGGCGCACGGTCCACTCGTTATCGAACCACACGTCGTAGCCAAACATGCGCATGTTAAAGAGGTAATCCAAGTCCTCGCCGCGGGTGATAAACGGGTCAAAGGCTACACGCGTAAAGGCGCGGGCGTGCAGGGCCATCAGGCCGCCGCACACGTAGTTGGATCGCGAGATGCGGGTGCCCGAGAGCGCCTTTTTCATCCAACGGTTGAACTCGATGCGCTTGGTCCACCAACGATGGCAGATGCCCGCCTTGTCCGTGGGAGCCAGCGGCGAGCCGTCGCGATCGTAGAAATAGCCGCTCTTGACCAAGATCGGCAAGCCCTGACGCGTCTGCTGCCCCAACGCATAGGTCGCGCGCTTCATAAAGTCGGCGTCGATGACAGTCTCATCGTCATCCAAAAAGATAACCGCGTCATGACCCAGCACAGCGGCACAGGCTAGCCCCATGTTGCGGATGGCACCGTAGCCTCGCAGGCTCACGCACTCGCCCGAACCCTTGGGCGCGATCTGAGCAACCCGGTCTGCGATGCGCGAGGCCTGGGTGTTGGTGACAACGGTGACCTTGAGCGTGGGATGCGCGTCGACAATCTCGCGCACGCGCAGCGACACATCGGCTGTGGCAGAAACGGGACAGACCACCAAAAGGATGATGCGAGGGATGTCACGTACCTGCTCAAGCGAGGCCAGACAGCGGTCGAGTTCGGGATTGTCGGCGTTGAGTCGCGTCGAATGGTCATAGGTGCCAGGGGCGTTTGCGCAAGCGTCATCGCCCGCCCAATACGTTGGAATCACGACTGTGGCGTTCATGCCTTACCCTCCCTGCAACACAAAAACGGGACGCCGCCAAACACAGGCGACGCCCCGCGACCTAGCTGATTCCATCATACCCACTTGGGCAAATCATTGCTCGCAAGTCGCAATGTTTATTGCGGATAACCCCAAAAGAGTACCGTGGACAGGCACAATAGCCGCTCGCTCCTATGCGGCATGCTCTGCTGCCCGAGTCATGCGGGACAGGCGAACCAGCAGCATAAAGCCAACGATCAGCAGAACGCCAATAGAAAGGACGCCTAGCGACGGGTTGCCGGTCAGCGAGGTGACGACCGACACCAGGAAGGTGCCCATAACGCTTGCATAACGACCAAAGATGTCAAAGAAGCCGTAGTACTCGTTGGACTTTTCCTTGGGGATAATGCGGCCAAAGTAGCTACGGCTGAGCGCCTGCACGCCGCCCTGGAACAGGCCAACCAAAATAGCGAGCACCCAAAACTCAAAGGCGGTCTTTAAGAAAAACGCGGCAAAGAGCACGATGCCCATATAGGCGGCGACGGCCACCAAGATCATATTGAGTGTGCCCACGCGGCCGGCGAGCTTACCGTAGATGATGGCGGACGGGAAGGCCACAAACTGCGTAACGAGCAGGGCCAGCACCAGTTGGGTCGAGTCGATGCCCAAAGCCGATCCGTAGCTGGTTGCCATGGAAATGACCGTGTGTACACCGTCGATGTAGAAGAAGAACGCGATCATGTAGACCAGTACGGTCTTGTTGTGGGCGATCTCGCGCATGGTGTGTCCGACCTCGGAGAACACGCCGCCCACGATGTGGCCGATGGTGTCCTCGGGACCGCGCTCGCGACCGTACTTTTGCTTATAGGTGCGAATGAGCGGCAGGGTAAAGATGAGCCACCAGGCACCAGTGATGACAAACGACAGACGCGTTGCCAGCATGGTGGGGACGCCAAGAGCGGGACCACCCATGATAAGCGCCAGGCAGATGATGAACGGCACGGTAGAACCGATGTAGCCCCAGGCATAGCCCGAGCTGGACACGGCGTCCATGCGCTCGTCGGTGGTAATGTCGGGCAGCATGGCGTCGTAGAACGTCATAGAAGAGTTTAGGCCGATGGTGCACAGCACGTACACGGTCAAAAATGCCATGGCGGACATTGGGATAGCCTGCGCCAGGCAAAGAACCAGGCCCGTGAGGAAGAAGCCCAAGAAGAACTTGATCTTGTTGCCGGCGTAATCGGCAAGCGCGCCCAGAATGGGCATGAGCATGGCAATGACCAGCGAGGCAATCGTCTGTGCGTTGCCCCAAGCGACCACCAGGTCTGCCGAGGAAGCACCGGTATTGATGGCGTTAAAGTAGATGGGCACCACCGAGGTATTGAGCAGCACGAGGGCCGAGTTTCCCACATCGTACATGACCCAGTTACGCTCGAGCTTGGTGTATTTCATGAACAGGGACCCTTCGTATTCGCCCGATATGCAGTTAGTTCATCGTACCCCAATTGTCCAGAAGCACCGGTAAGGATTCGGCAAAGGGGCACGCACGAGCCCTATTCCTCGCGGTCGAACTCCTCATCGGCATTGAGCACGCGACCGCTGTAGTTGACGTGACTGGTCACGGCATCCATGTCACCGGTCTCGATAAAACGTGCGACCGTGCACTCGTAATCGACCAGCGCGCGATCAAAGACCTCGGGGAAGTTCTCAGTCGAGACCTCATCGGTAAAGGGGTTCTTCCATGTCAGGTGGCCCAGGTTACCGGTGCGCTCGGGCAGCTCCGTCGTCACGCGATGGGCAAGGCCGTCGAGCAGCGAGTAGTCGTGCACCAAGCCCTCAACCAGCGAGATCGCGCGCGTCTTTGCGGAGCCGGCCGGCTCAATCGCACGGTAAAGTCGCTGCATATTGGCAACGGCAGCACCGTACTCCCCCGCCGGAATGTCAATGCCGTACACGCGTCCGGCAACATAGCTCATCAGCACGCCGGCCACGCGATTGATGCGATCAGTGGTGACGATCTCGCCCGCCGGCGGGTAATCGTCAACCGTAGCGCCATCGCGTTTAAGCTGCAGCATCAGCACATCCAGGTCGCTCTCGATCACGGCATGGACCTGACTGCTCGAATCCTCAAGCTCTGAATCGGACTCGACAATGCCAAACTGCTGCTCATAGACAAAGGGATGAGCGTTGCGGTCGAGCACGTAATGAGACAGCAGGCCCAGCGCAAAGGCACGACCCAAGCTGGCGTCGCGCGGCAGCAGATGCGACACGCCGTCGCGCAGGCACGCAAACTGACGAGACATGCGCGACCGATGCATGACCTGCGCCAGCAGCGTGCAGTCGGAAACACGCGGTGTCAGAATGTGAAAGAAAAACGGGTCGGGGCCTTGGTTGCCCAAGATAAAGGCAATGCGCTCTTCATCGGACGTGATGACGCCCTGTGGAAGACGGTCGATGCTTTCCTCGCCAAACAGATGATGGGTGATAAGCGCGGGCATAATGATCCTTTCGATTTCATTCGATGCCACCCATTATGCCCACCGCGCGCCCATGCCAAACCTGCGATGGTAAACGACGGCACGCAGACCGTCTACGCAAGCCCCAAGTGTGCTTTAACCTCGGCAGCGCGACGGCGGGACACGGGCACCGTCGAGGTTACGCGATCGAGTCTGAGCTCCATAAGACCCGTGGAACCGATCTCGACATTGTGCACGTCTTCCAAATTGACCAGATAGCTGCGATGAACGCGAATAAAGCCCTCGGAGACCAAGCGACGCTCGAGCGAAGAGATCGACTCATTGATCAGGTACGTTCCCTCGGCGCAGATGGCGTTGCAAAAATCGGCGCGCGCCTCAAAGTAGCAGACGTCTGCGGCGGGAATGAACACCTTTTTGCCCCCGCGGTCCACCGTCAGACGCAAAGGCTGGCGCGGAGCGTGGATAACACGACGGGCACCCAAGGCTGCCTCGATCTTGTCGAGTGCCTTTGACAGGCGTGCGTCCTCGACCGGCTTGACGACATAGTCGACCGCATCGAGGTTATACGCATCGGCGGCAAACTCGGCAAACGCCGTCACAAACACCACGACCGGCGGCGTCTTTAGGTTCTGCAGCGTCTCGGCAAGCTCAATTCCCGAGCGACCGGGCATGGTAATGTCTAAAAACAACACGTCGGGCTTGTTCGACAGAATCGACTCCACGGCTTCGGTGACATTGCCCGCCTCGGCAATCTGGCCCACACGCGCATCCTTTTCCAACAGATAGCGTAGCTCAGCCCTAATGGGAGGCTCGTCATCAACCACCAAGATGTTCCAGCCTTCGGACATATGTGCTTCCCCTCTTTTTCTCTCAATCTAACCGCGTGCTACGCCGTCAACGGCGCGGGCTCATGCGGCTCGCCGTTCAGCTCGACGATGACCTGCGTTCCCACGCCCTCCTGGGACTTCACGCGCATGCCGGAATCTTCTCCGTAAAAGAAATGGATGCGCTGAAGCACGTTGAAGAGCGCCAGGCCGCAACCTCGCTTGACGAAGCCGTCAGCGGTAATGCTCTCGGGCTCCTCTCGGCGATGTTGCTCAAACAGATGCGCGCAGACCTCTTCGCTCATACCGATGCCATCGTCCTCGACGATGATCTCCAAACCGTCATCGGTCTCGAAAGCCCTAACATGAATAGAAAGCGGCTCGGTCTCGCGCTGCGCGTGCTTGATGCAGTTTTCGAGCAACGGCTGCAAGATAAACGGCGGCACCATGCAATCGCGCACCTCAAAGTCGATATCGACCGAGACGCGCAGACGGCCGTCACCATAACGAGCCTGCATAAGATTGATATAGCGAGTACCCTGTTCCACCTCGTGCTCGAGCGTGGTGAGCGTATCGGAATCAGAAAGCGTCTGACGATAGTAGTTGGAGAAGTCGATCAGCAGCGATCGCGCCTTGTCGGGCTCGGTTCGCACGAGTGACACGATCGTGCTAATGGTATTGGATAGAAAATGAGGATCGACCTGCGATTGCAAGGCGCGCAGCTCCACACGGGCCGTAAGCTCGTCCTGGCGCTCGAGCTCAAAGCTCGCAAGCTGTGTGGAAATGAGGTCGGCAAAGCCCGAGGCAAGCGCCGTCTGGCGCATATCGATGCTGCTCAGACGGGGATAATACAGCTCGAGCGTGCCCACGCAATGCCCGCGCACGGTAAGCGGTGCGACAATACCGGCGCGCAGGCGCGGAAAGTAGCCACCTGTCTCGGTCGAGGCATCGCGCGAGAACACGCTTTGCTCACCGCTGTTGATCACGTTGAGCGTAGTCCGCAGCACCACCGGGGTGCCCGCGGGGCATTTTGCCGAGTCCTCGCCCCAGCTTGCCAACACCTGCTTGCCGTCGGTAAAGCAGATGGCAGAGGCGATAGTTTCGGACAGGATGATCTTAGAGGCGCCCAGGGCAGCTTCGGGCGTAAGGCCGCGCGACGTGTAGGCGAATATTTTTGATGCGATGGCGAGCGTACGGTCGGTTGCGCTCGATGTGAGGTCGTCGGGGACCACAAAGACATACGAGAAAAAGAAGCACAGCATGACCAGGCCGGCAATAACGACAACGCCCGGAACGGGATTGGGATTATCGGTTAAATCCCAGATAAGCAGCAGAATAAGCGCCGGAACGACAACACCGAGCAGGATGGCCTGGACCACATGCTGGGCCGTACGAAAGACCTTGGTAGAGTTGTAACTCTTGCCCAGAATCAGCCTGTTTAAATCCACCGTCATCTCCTTCTTACTGACGCACCCCATAGCAATAAAGAGGGCCGCAAGCGACCCTCTCCATTGCATTATGCAATCAAATACTGTGTTTTACATCAAGCCATCGATGAACGGTAGCTTAGGCGCTGTACTTGTTTGCCTCGCCGAAGGTGCCGCCCTCGACAATCCAGCCGTCCTTCATGATGACGTCCATGTTGTCGGTGTTGAGCACGTGGATGTCGGCGGCGACGTCACCGTTGACGACCAGCAGGTCGGCGCACTTGCCGGCCTCGATGGAACCGGTCTCGTCCTCGATGTGGCACATCTTGGCACCGTTGAGAGTGGCACAGGTGATGGTCTCGACCGGGGTAAAGCCGATCTTGTCGACGAACTCGTACATCTCCTCGATGGAGCAGGTGCCGTACGGGGTGACGAAGGAGAAGGAGTCGGAGCCGATCGTCATGACGACGCCGCGCTTCTTGGCCTCGCGCAGGCAGTCGTAGTTGCGCTGCAGCTCCTTCTCGACCAGAGTGCCCTCGTACTTGTCGTGCAGCTCGGGAACGTAGACGGGCGGATAGGTGGCGTACCAGGTGGGCAGGAAGGCGATCGTCGGAGTGAAGAAGGTGCCCTGCTCGGCCATGAGGTCCATGGTGCGCTCATCGATATCGAAGCCGTGAATCAGCTGCTCGCAGCCAAAGCGAACGGAATCGTAGGCAGCGGCGTGGTTGTTGTAGCAGTGGCTCCACACGGGGATGCCGACCATCTTTGCCTCTTCGACCACGGCCTGAATCTCCTCGGAGCAGTAGTGCTGGTCGCGGCCGGAGTCCCAGCGCCAGATGCCGCCACCGGTAGCCCAGATCTTGATGGCATCGGGGTTCTCGCGCAGGCGACGGCGGACGGCCTTGCGCAGATCCCAAGGACCGTCGACCTGATCGCCCCAGGGGTGCGATTCCTTGTTGAGCTCCTGGCTGCAGTGGTGGGAGTCGCCGTGGCCGGCAACGCGGCAGAAGCCAAGGCCGGTGGCCAGAACGCGCGGGCCCTTGAAGACGCCCTTGTCGATGCAGTCACGGATCTGGATACCAAAGCGGCCGATCTCGCAGACGGTGGTGAGGCCATGGGTGAGGCAGTCGTAGGCCTGCTTGACGGCGACGGCCTGCTTCTCGAGGAGCGGCTGCATGACCCAGTCGGTGTCATCGTCGGTCAAGTTGCCCGAGAAGTGCAGGTGGGTGTCGATCAGGCCGGGAAGGACGGTCTTGCCGGCGGCGTCGATGACCTCAACGCCCTCGGGAAGGTCCTGCATGGCGCCGGCGTACTCGATCTTGCCGTTGTCGTCGACGAGAACGAGGGAGTTCTCGACCGGCTCGGCGCCGGTACCGTCGATGAGCTTGCCGCCAACGATTGCATACTTAGTGGACATGGTTCCTCCTTATGGATCCATATAGTGGGCGAGGCCGCGTTGGGTTAAGGCCTCACAAAGCTACCCAAGTGGTGCCGGGTTCGGTGCGCGGAAGAGAGGGTCCCGCGCACCTGATCCGCCCCGGCTCGGCGTTACTTTTTGCGGGAATTGGTGAAGGCCATGAGAGCCAGGCCGACGGCCAGCCAGCCGATCACGATACTCCACTCCACCATGTTGAGGGAGGCGGGAGAGAACGGAATCACGAGCAGGCCGATGATGATGGCGCAGGCAGCGATAGCGAGGCCGATGCCAAACTTGCCGCCGGGCACCTCGTAGGGACGAGGCAGGTCGGGCTCGGTGAAGCGCATGCGCAGGCAAGCGAGGGCGACCATGCCGCAGGAGAAGATGAAGGCGAGAGCCGACACGTTGGTCAGGGGGATGAGCATGTTCTTGCCCAGGAACGGACCGACGACGGTGATGACGCCCAGAACGACGCAGGCGAGCTTGGGAGCGCCGGACTTGGGGTCGACCTCGGCGAACTGCTCGGGCAGCTGGCCCTTGCGGCCCATGGCGAGCATGATGCGACTTGTGGCGCCGTAGAAGGAGTTCATCGGGCCCATGGGTCCAAGCGTTGCGATGACGAGCATGGCCAGGTACAGGAGCATATTGATGCCCTTGAGGCAGGCGAGCGCGGGAACCGGGCTCTTAACGAACTCATGCCAGTCGAGGATGGTGCCGAACGAGTAGATACAGACCATGTAGAAGCCGCCGGCGGCCAGCAGTGCCAGGGAGATGATCTTGCCGAACTTGTTCCAGTTGAGGCCCTCGGCTGCTTCCTCAGCCTGCTGAGGAATGGTGTCGAAGCCGGCGTAGA
>UQZC01000031.1 GCA_900545505.1 uncultured Collinsella sp. | reverse complement strand
AATGCTGCGGCTTGCCCAGGCACCCGACCTTCCGGCTCCAACCCTCCTCGCGTACTTAAGTACGCGTCGTCGGGCTTGTCGCTCGGAATCTCGGGCACCTGGACAACCCTCACCGACCTGCGAAGTTTGAATTTGGGGAGAGAAATGGAAGAGATAACCGATCCTTCAAAGCTTACATACGACGCCAAGGGGCTGATTCCTTGTGTGGTTCAGCAGTATGACACCGGCGAGGTGCTTATGGTTGCTTGGATGAACGAGGAGTCGGTGGGGCTGACGCTCAAGACCGGTACCACGTGGTTTTGGAGCCGCAGTCGCCAGGAGCTCTGGAACAAGGGCGTGACGAGCGGCAATATGCAGGCGGTCAAGGAGCTCTGGGCCGACTGCGATAGCGATACGCTGCTGGTCAAGGTCGACTCGCCGGGTCCGGCCTGCCACACCGGCAACCGTACCTGCTTCTTTAAGAAACTCGCGTAGGGCGGGCGCTCGATTAGACGCTCGGCCACCAGAAAGGATTGAACCATGGGTGTGCGCACCGCAAACGTTCAGGATGGAAATATCGGTGAGACGCTGACAGGTCTGGCCGAGGTGATTCACGGTCGTCGCGACGCGTCGCCGCAGGAGAGCTATACCGCTCGCCTGCTGACCGACGTCGAGGACGAGCTGCTCAAGAAGCTTGCCGAGGAGGCGAGCGAGGTCATCATGGCCTGCAAGGATAACGACCACGATCACATTCGCTACGAGGCCGGCGACCTGATCTACCACCTGCTCGTAACCCTTGAGCGCTACGGTATCACCCTCGACGAGCTTGCCGGCGAACTCAACGCCCGCCGCCACTAGTCGTTTGGGACAGTCTTTGTTGGTGTAACGGGGTCATGGAAGTTGCGGTGAAATAGGGACTGTTTAAGCGCTTCATCAGGCAAAACAATCCCTATTCCACCGCAACTTATGAAGGGATGGTTAGGCGAGGGGCGTGGACTCCCATTCTCCGGTGAGGTGGGGGATATCGTAGGTTCGATAACCGCAGTCGTAGGCGTGGGCCTGGGCCTCGCGGATGCTCCAGCAGATATCGCAGGCGCGGTGCGCGTCCGAGCCAAAGGTGATCGGCACTTCGGCATGGGCAAAGCAGCGCAAAAGACTGGTTGCGGGGTAGTAGTCGTCCAAGCCCTTACGCGGTGCGGCCGTCGAGACCTCAACGCGGCGGCCCGTATCGTGCGCGCACTCGGCCATCTGCTGCCAAAACGGTGCGGGGTCAAAGTCGGGCGCAAAGCCTTCCTTCGAAAAGCGCATGACCAGGTCGGGGTGAGCCATTACATCAAAGTTGAGCGGGCTCTCGCAGGCGCGGCACCAGTCGTCGACGTAGCGCTCCCACACGCCGCGTACCCCCAGGTTTTCCCAAACGTGCAGGTTGGTGTCGTCGTCGATCCAACCGCAAAGGGAATCGGGTGTATCGGGACGAGCGACGTTTTCCGTTCCCGCCGTACCCGCGGCGCCGGCCATGATATCGCCTGGGTTGCCAATCCAATGCACGCTGCCCAGGCGCACGACGGCGCCCTGGGACCAGCGCTCAGCCAAAGGCTCGCAGCCCTCGTACCAATCGCATTCAAAGCCATAGATAAGCTCGAGCTCCGACGCGATCTGCGCGGCAAGCTTGCGAGCATCCTCAAAAGCCAGACGATGTGCCGGCAGGTCGCCCTCAGTAACCTGCACTTCGCAGTTGGCATCCATGCTGGCGGGCAGTGTGAGATGGTCGGCCGAGACCATGAGGCGGCCGGCCGCAGCAGCGGCGCGAACGTTGTCTTCAAACGAGGCATGGCCGTCCGAGAACGAGGTGTGGGTATGGCAATCGACCAGCGGGCAGGCAGACATGGCGACTCCTTTGCATTTGGCGAATCCGCTCCATTGTAATGGCGCGGCCCCCGATGCGACGAGCGCACCGGGGGCCGAAATCGACTGGAAAGGGTGCGCGGTGCGGCTCTACTCCAATACATGTACATCAGCCTCCAAAAGCTGCAAAAAATGACATGTTTGGAGGCTGACGTACATGTTTGGATAGGGGCTGGGGCGGCGACGGACGAAAGTCACGCCTGTGCCACGTCCGATGTGCTAGCGTTTGGGTGAATAAAACGAGCCCGCGCGGAAAGGATCCGGACCGTATGCAACGTGGAAGTACATCTCCGCTGTCCTGCGAGACTGATGCGCCCGAAACTATCGTCAAACTGGAGTGCGACATCGATGATGCGTCGCCCGAGGTGCTTGCCTACGCTGCCGATTGCCTGCGCAAGGCCGGCGCCCGCGAGGTGCATTGGTTGCCGCTTTACTGCAAAAAGGGCCGCCCCGGCTGGCAGCTGCAGGTAATCTGCTCGCACGATGATATCGAGCGCTTGCAGACGATTATCTTTTTGGAGACCACGACCAACGCCATTCGTCGCCAGGTGATGGAACGCGTTTGCCTGCCACGCCGCTTTGAGCGCGTAACGACGCCATGGGGCGAGGTATCCGTTAAGGTGGCGACCCTGCCCGACGGCAGCGAGCGCGCGGCTCCCGAGTACGAGGATTGCGCCCGTCTTGCCCGCGAACATGGCGTGCCGCTCCAACGCGTGATGCAGGCGGCTCAGAGCGCGGCGCTGCGATTCGAGTAACACGGTAGATGGGCTCCGCATCCGCCGGACCTCGTATTCAGCCCCCATCAACCCCATTCGAAAGGATCTCCCCATGAAATACCTCATCGCCTCCGACATCCACGGCTCGGCATATTGGACCGAACGCCTTTGCGCCGCCATCGAGTCCGAGCAGCCCGATCGCATTGTGCTGCTGGGCGACCTGCTCTACCACGGCCCGCGTAACGACCTGCCGCGCGACTACGCTCCCAAGCGCGTGATTCCGCTGCTCAACGCCCTGGCCGACCGCATCATCGCGGTGCGCGGCAACTGCGACGCCGAGGTCGACCAGATGGTGCTCGACTTTCCCATCATGGCCGACTATGCCACGTTATTCGACGAGAACGGCCGCGAGCTGTTCCTGACGCACGGCCACGTTTTTGGCGCCGGTATGCACAACAGCGTCGACCACGCGCCCGCGCTGCCCGAGGGCTCCGCGCTCGTCTACGGTCACACGCACATCAAGGTCAACGAAGCGAGCGAGGAGCATCCTGGTCTGTGGCTCTTCAACCCCGGCAGCGTGAGCATCCCCAAGGACGGTACGCACAGCTACGGCATCTACGAGGGCGGCGCGTTCCGCCACATGATCATGGAGGAGGACTAGCCATGGCCGAGCATATGGCTCAGCAAAATGCCGAGGGTTCGCGTGACCTGTCCACGCTGGTAGATGCATCGGCCGAGCTGCAGCATCTGGTGCAGACCGTCTGGCGTCTGCGTCAGCCCGATGGCTGCCCGTGGGACCGTGAGCAGACGCACCGCAGCATTGGCAAGAACATGATCGAGGAGGCCTACGAAGCGCTCGACTGCATCGAGGCGGACGACGCGGTTCACCTACGCGAGGAGCTGGGCGACGTGCTCATGCAGGTCGTGCTGCATGCGCAGATTGCTGCCGACGCCGGCGAGTTTACGCTGGCCGACGTGGCGCGCGATATCGACGCCAAGCTCATTCGCCGTCATCCGCACGTGTTTGGCGATGTGGATGCCGACAGCTCCGACGAGGTACTCAAGATTTGGGACGAGGTCAAGCTTGCCGAGAGGGCTGCCAAGGACAAGGCCGTGGCGGCGGGCGAGGCCGCGCCCGAGGGTCTGCTCGACGGCGTGCCCACGCATCTGCCGGCGCTGATGCAGGCTCAGAAGGTGTCGCGCAAGGCGGCTGCCGTGGGCTTTGAGTGGGAGACGGTCCAGGACGTGTGGGACGAGGTCGCCGAGGAACGTGCCGAGTTTGAGGCCGAGGCTCCCGGCTCGCCCGAGCGCGAAATGGAGTTTGGCGACCTGCTCTTTGCCCTGGTCAACGTCGCGCGCAAGGAGGGCATTGACGCCGAGAGCGCCCTTCGTGCCAGCACGGCAAAGTTCCGCCGTCGCTGGGCCACGATGGAGCAGATGGCGGCCGATGCTCACGTGGATCTTGCCGAGCTTTCGACTCACGGCCTCAACGACCTGTGGGATGCCGCAAAGGCGGAGGAGTAAGACTGCGGGAACGACGGGCTGACACGCCTCATCGTTCCCGCTAAATTTTTCGAAAATCAAGTGTATCCCTCGGCTAACTTAGGGCATAATGCAAAAAGTGCGACATGGCTAACTTACGGAGGCGCACCGACGGTGCACGGTCAGCCGGTCGCTTGCATCCACTACGTTTCCAAGTGAGAGGGAGACAACATGAGCGATATTTTGGACGTCTACGGTCGCGAGGTGCTCGACAGCCGCGGCAATCCCACCGTCGAGGTCGAGGTCGTGCTCGAGGACGGCAGCTTTGGCCGCGCGATGGTGCCTTCGGGTGCTTCGACCGGCGCCTTTGAGGCCTGCGAGCTGCGCGATGGCGACAAGGGCCGCTACCTGGGCAAGGGCGTTTCGCAGGCCGTCGAGCACGTCAACAACGAGTGCGCTAACGCCGTCGTGGGCCTCGACGCTTTCGATCAGCGCGCCGTCGATGCCGCGCTGATTGCCGCGGACGGTACCCCCAACAAGACCAAGCTCGGTGCCAACGCCTCGCAGGCCTTGTCGCGGGCCGGCCCCCGCGCCGCTGCCGAGTCGGCGGGCCTGTCGCTGTACCAGTATCTGGGCGGCGTCAATGCCCACCTGCTGCCCACGCCCATGATGAACATCCTCAACGGCGGTGTGCATGCCGACAATAACGTCGACTTCCAGGAGTTCATGATCATGCCGGTGGGCGCCCCGAGCTTTGCCGAGGGCCTGCGTTGGTGCGCCGAGGTCTACCACACCCTCAAGGGCGTGCTGCACGAGGCCGGCCTGGGAGGCGGCGTGGGCGACGAGGGGGGCTTTGCCCCCAACCTTAAGACCAATGCCGAGCCGTTCGAGTACATCACCAAGGCCGTGGAGAAGGCCGGCTTTAAGCCCGGCGTCGACTTCATGTACGCCATGGACCCGGCCTCGACCGAGTTCTACAACGCCGAGACCGGCATGTACGAGCTCAAGGGCGAGGGCGTGGAGTACACGAGCGCCCAGATGGTTGATTACTGGGAGAAGCTCGTCGACACCTATCCCATCATCTCCATCGAGGACGGCATGGCCGAGGAGGACTGGGACGGCTGGGTCGAGCTTACCCGCCGCATTGGCAATAAGGTGCAGCTGGTGGGCGACGACCTGTTCGTCACCAACACCGAGCGCCTCAAGAAGGGCATCGAGCTGGGTGCCGCCAACGCGATCCTGGTCAAGGTCAACCAGATCGGCACGCTCACCGAGTCGCTCGAGGCCATCGAGACCGCCAAGGAGGCCGGTTACGCTTGCATCGTGAGCCACCGCTCCGGCGAGACCGAGGGCTCCACGATCGCCGACCTGGTCGTGGGCGTCAACGCCGGCCAGATCAAGTCGGGCGCCCCGTGCCGCAGCGACCGTATCGCCAAGTACAACCAGCTCATTCGCATCGAGGACGAGCTCGAGGGCAGTGCGCGCTACGCCGGCAAGGCAGCGTTTTACAACATTCGCTAAACAAGTGGTGCACGCGGGGAGCGGGGTTGACTCGGCTCCGTTCCACTTCTGATGGCCGCCCTTGGGCGCTGGGCCATATGGCTCAGAGCCTTTTTTATGTCGAGCAAAGGCTGGCGAAGGCGGTGCGGGCGCTCGTGCTATAACTAAAGGACTTAGCGCAAACAAACCTCAACCGCACAAGGCGCACATGGATCAGATTTACGACAACAGGTACTATTCCGCCGGTTCGCGTGAGCCGTCGCCTCGCCGTGCGTGCACGGTGCAGCTCGGTGGGTCCGCCTACGCCGGCGCCGACCGCTCCATACAGCGCCCGACAAGTACCTCGCGCCCCAATGCTCAAGTGAATACTTCGACAGATGGACCAGTGCGCCCGGCACGTTCGTCGCATGCTCAGCGCTCGTCGGCTCAAACGCACGATAGGTCGAGCAGGCCCTCGAACCGTCTTTCGGGCTCGGACTTTATGCACTACGCCAACGACAACGCGGTGGTCAAGGCGATCTACGACTTTACCCACGGTCCTCAGCGAGGGCTATTCATCGGCATCGTCGTTGCCCTGGTGCTCGTGAGCCTGTATTTCCCCGTGCGCGACCTGTACGTGGCGAAGCGTTCGAGCGATATCTTGGCCAAGCAGGTCGAGATTCGCCAGCAATACAATGATGAGCTGCAAAAAAGCGTCGACAAGCTGCTCTCGGAGGAGGGTATCAAGGACGCGGCATCCGAGGACCTGGGCCTGGTGATGCCCGGCGAGAAGAGGATTGAAGTGCAGGGCCTGGACGGCGATTCGGACTCGTCGTCGGCTGAAAAGAAGTCGTCGAACGCCAAGAAGGCCAGCGAGGTGGCCAAGGAGATCGAAGAAGTCGGCAAGGACGCGCCATGGTACATCCAAGCGCTCGACATGCTGTTTGGGTTTAACGGCGTCGAGGGTCAGACGGTCGTGTCCAACGGCAAATAGCGCCCGGAGGGGAGCTCGCAATGACAAATTGCAAATGCTATAAGGTGGCCGCGATCGACCTGGGAACGGTGTCGTCGCGACTGGTATTAGCGCAGGTCGAGGGCGGAGCGATTGTGGACTCGTCCAAGCATACCGAGATTACCGACCTGGGTGAGGGCGTGGACGCGACGGGCCGCTTTTGCGAGGCGGCCGTTGAACGCGTGCTCGCTGCGTGCCGCATGTTTGTGGACGAGGCTCGTGCCTTTGGGGCCGCGTGCATCTGCACCACCTGCACGAGCGCCGCGCGTGATGCGTCCAACGCAGCACTGCTGCTGGACGGCCTGCGCGATCTGGGGCTTGAGCCACAGGTGATTCCGGGCGAGGTCGAGGCACGCCTGACGTTTTTTGGCGTGGCGCACGACTTTGCCGGCGAGCGCATCATTGTTGCCGATTCGGGCGGCGGATCCACGGAGCTCGCGACGGGCGTCTATGCGCCGGAGCGTGGCGTCTTTGCGCTAGAAGGGACGCGCTCGCTGGACATTGGCTGCCGCCGCGTGACGGAGCGGTTTTTCTCGACGCTGCCACCCGCACGCGGCGAGCTTGCTGCCGCTGCCGCGTGGGCAGGCGAGCAGTTCGCCGCCTATTTTGAAGGCCTGCCCAGCGACTTTGAGCGCGCCGAGCGTCTGGTCGCGGTGGGTGGCACGGTGACTACGCTGGTGGCTCTGGTCCACGAGCTGGAACCGTACGATTCGAGCTTTGTTCACCTACGCGAGCTGTCGCTGGAGCAGGTCTCGGCCGCTATCGAGCGCATGTCTGTGTTGGACGCGGAAGGCATCGCCGCGCTACCGGGTGTACAGCCCAAACGCGCGGGCGTGATCTTGGCTGGCGCCGTGGTGATCCGCGAACTCATGCGTGCCGGCGGCTACAAGACGCTCACCGTAAGCGAGAACAGCCTGCTCGCCGGTATGGCCGCCACCATCAACGAGGTTCTCGACGGCGCGACTCCCACCATCGCCTGGACCCCCACTCTCAGCACCCTCTAAATAAGTTGCGGTGAAATACGGACTAAAATCGCCCTTTCGGGCACCAAACAGTCCCTATTCCACCGCAACTCAACAGCCGGCACCTGGGGACGTTCCTTTTCTGCCGGCACCTGGGGACAGTCCTTGCGGGGCGTCCCCACAGCGCCTATGCCAGCTTGTCGATCTGCCCAATCTCCCAAAGCGGAATATTGATGAGCATGCCCTCGTCTCTATATGCCGCCAGAGAGCTCCTCACGCAACGCTCGAGTTTGAATTTTTCGCAGGCTATTTTCAGACTCTTCGCTTTAAGGTTCTCTGCCGCCTTGACCTCAAGCGGAAGCACGGTTCCCGCATGGTCGATGGCAAAGTCGGTTTCGGCATTGCCGGAGGTAGAGGACCAATACGCGGGAGTTTTGTCCTGGAGCAAAAGCTCCTGCGCGACGTATTGTTCGGTCAGCGAACCTTTGAACTCGGTAAAAACAGCGGATCCGTTAAGAACGATGGCCGGAGAGAGACCGGAGAGCGCTCCGAGGATGCCGGTGTCGATGCAGAACAGTTTGAAGCCCGAGAGGTCTTCGTAGCTCGAGAGCGGCGCCTTTAGAGCGGAAACACGCGGCACCTTATGAACGATTCCGTAGTCCGTGAGCCACTGGAGGCTTTCCTCGAAATCGCGTGCGCGCGCTCCGGGACGAAGGGCGCCATAGACAAACTTCTTGTTCTCCTTTGCAAGCTGGCCGGGAAGGGATTTCCAAACCAACCTCATGCGCTCGACGATGCGGGCGGGTGCATGTTTGCCAAAATCGGATTCGTAAGCCTCGATGATTTGCTGTTGAAGCCTTCGGGCTTCGATGAAGTCGCGTGTCTCGGCGAAAGTGGAGACAACTTCGGGCATACCGCCGACAACAAGGTATTCCTTGAGCAAGTGCTCGAGCTTTTCGGTAACGTTTGCTAGAAGGTTCATGTCTGCGGCAAGGATGGCGTCGGCGAGTGGGTTGCCGTCGACGGCACGAACGAACTCAGCAAACCCCATGGGACGCATGGTGAGCTGGTCGATTTTGCCGACGGGAAATGACTCATTTTCGCGTCGGAGCGCGAGGCCCATATAGGAACCGGCTGCCACGATGTGGTATTCGGGTGCAAGTTCGTTGAAGTACTTGAGCGAGGTGATCCCGCGTGGCGCCTCTTGGATCTCGTCGAAGATGATGAGCGTGTCTGCCGGCGTTACGGTTTGGCCACGTAGGAGTTCTATCTGGGAGATGATGCGCTTGGGGTCGAGGTCCCCATCGAACAGCGAGCGTGTGCTCGGCTCGAGCATAAAGTCAAAACGAATGACGTTTCGATACTGCTGGCTTGCGAATTCGTTAAGAAGCCAAGTCTTTCCTGTCTGGCGGGCTCCCTTAAGCAAGAGAGGTTTGCGGTTCGCCCTTGATTTCCAAGCGATAAGTTCACTCATAAGCTGTCGCTGCATATTGCCTCCCAACCCTCTCGGCTAGTATAAGGCCATTTGGGCGTTTCCATCGGAAAATGTGGGAGACAACCACGTTTTTCCATCGGAAAATGTGGGAGACAACCACGTTTTTCCATCGGAAAATGTGGGAACACCAACCTAAGTCGCGGTGGAATAGTTCCTAAATGGGCTGGTAAACTGCCAAAACAGGAACTATTCCACCGCAACTTAGAGCCCCGCCGGCGTGTAAAAGAAACGAGCCCGCATCCCTTGGGGACACGGGCTCGAAAGCTCCATATGGTAGGGGCGGTGGGACTCGAACCCACAATCCTTGCGGCGAGAGATTTTAAGTCTCCTGCGTATGCCAATTCCGCCACGCCCCCGTGAGACTAGAAGTCTAGCACAAGCCGTCCGTTACGCGTTGACGGCCATCGAGTGTTGGCCCGACTTCTCCAGGAACTCTTGGAACTTTGCCTCGTCGCCCTTGTTTTGATACTGCAGGGCCAGCAGGTACTCCAGTCGGCAGCGCTTGACCGGGTCGTCGCCGACATCCTCGAGCATGCGCTCCAGCTCGGGAATGTCGTTGTGGCGCTTGAGGATCATCGTGTCGTACATCAGCTGGCATTCGTGTGCGACTGTCTCGGCCTGACCGCCCTCAAAGCCCTTGATCTCGTGCAGCAACTCCTTGGCCTTTTTGCGGTCCTCCTGGCCAACGTAGTAGTTAAAAGCTTTGATCACCAGGTCGACGCGCTGCATCTTGGGCAGGTTGAGTCCCAGTAGCAGGTCGAACATCTCGTCGGCGCGCTTATGGTCCTCGCGCAGCAGATAGGAGTTCAGGCGCAGGTAGTCGCGGTTGTAGCGCGGGTACAGCATGCTGGTGAGTTTGCCGTCGAGCAAACGATCGAACTCGTCCCACTGCTTGGCGGCCATCAATTGCTGCAGGCGTTTAAACGTGGTGCGTTTTTTGACGCTAAAGAACACCGACACGGCGATGCAGATGATAACGACGGCGGTCCAGAGTGTGCGGGAATCGGGCATATTAGGGTCCTTAGTCGCTCATAAAGCGAGCGGTATGACAACACGTACTAGATGTATTATACGCAGCGCGCAAGCAAACTGGCATAAAAGCTCATCGAGGCCGAGTGCCATCGCTCGCTGCGGTACACTTACCTAAAGTAAACCATGAAGGGAGACATTACCTATGAAGAAGATCGTTTTGGCTTGCGGTGCTGGCGCTGCTACTTCCACGCTCGTTGCCCAGAAGGTCGCTACTCTGCTCGACGCCAACGGTTATGCCGACAAGTACGAGATCATGCAGTGCGCCATCTCCGAGGCCAAGGATTACTGCGACGAGGGCGCTGACCTGCTGATCGCCACCACCGTTGCCCCCGAGGGCCTCACCTGCCCGTACGTGAGTGGCGTGCCCTTCATGACCGGCATGAACCGCGTTGCCGCCGAGAAGGCCGTTCTCGACGTCATGGCTCAGTAGGCGCTGACTGCATGAGTGAGCAGAACGCCAACCCGGTAGAGCTCTTTGGTATGCGCGTTGCCCATGTGGGCATTAACGCCACCGACCCGGCAGACGCCCTGGAGATCGCGGAGCTGTTCTCGACGATGATGGGCCTGCCCGTCATCGAGACCCCGGTTTCGTACTTCAACGATTCGCTGGTCGAGATCATGAAGCAGAACGGTCGTGGCACCAAGGGCCACATCGGCTTTGCCGTTAACGACATCGATGCAGCTGAGAAGTGGTTTGCCGAGCGCGGGCTCGAGGTCAACGAAGAGTCGCGCGCGCTGCTGCCCGACGGTGGTACCAAGCTCGTGTACTTTAAGCGCGAGTTCGCCGGTTTCGCCGTGCACCTGTGCCGCGAGTAGCGCACAAGCTGCCATAGCTGGCAAAAAGGGATAGGGCCGCGTGGCCCTATCCCTTTATTTATGCCGAGGGGCTTCCTAGCGCGGCAGGCGAATCGTAAAGCGGCTGCCGACGTCCTCGACTGAGGTCACGCCAATGACGCCGCCATGGCTATCGACGATCCACTTGGCAATGGCAAGCCCCAGACCCGAGCCCTGTGCGCCGGCATCGCGTGCATTGTCGGCGCGGTAGAACCGTTCAAACGCGTGAGCTGCGGATTCCTGGTTCATGCCGATGCCCTCGTCCTCAACACTTATGTCGATCGTGTCCATGCCCGCATTGGGCGTTATGCCAAATGTGACGGTCGTTCCCGCATCCGAGTACTTGGCGGCGTTTTGCACGATCACGCGCAGAGCCTGCTTCACGAGCGCCACGTCAACGGGCGCGTCGCAGCGCGGGTCGCTGACAAGCGCAGCGTCAAAGGCCAGCTCGACTACACCTGGGAATACAGCGACTACGCCCTGTTCC
>UQZC01000030.1 GCA_900545505.1 uncultured Collinsella sp. | reverse complement strand
AACGCAATCGAGCTCGACACAAGCGAGACCACGAACATGATGAAGAACATGCCGGGATAGCCGCGGTCGATAAGCGACAGCGAGTAGCGCGGGTCGACAAACAAAAAGTTGTAGAGCGCCACGGCGGCAGCCGAGCTCAACAAGCAATACAGGCGACTCCAGGTAAAGAATGCGCACAGCTGAACGGCGAACACATAGACGATCATGATGCTCGGCGCGAGACCCGGATGGTCGAGCAGCGCGCCCACAATCGTCGCCGCGACCAGCAGCCCCACCGATACGCAGGCGTCATACAGAGGAGTGCGGCGCGTCAGCGTTGTGCGCCGCCACCAAAAGCTATCGGCAATATCGCCGTCCGTACGGACGTCCATCAGCGTCCCGCCCCTCTCTCAAAAACAAAAACCACCACAAAGGGGACAGGCACCTTTGTGGTGGTTTCCCTTGTGGTGGTTCCAAGTGTAAAGCCTTTGCAACCTGCGGTCGTTAGACAAACAGCACGTGCGCGAGCAGTGCGCACACGCACGCCGCGACAAGCACCGTCACCACGATCGAAATCACGCGGTCGGCCATGTCCATGTTGGCCCGATTCGTAAAGAACCGATCTTCGGCGGCGTCGACGCGCGCCTCACGCACCAGCTCGGTCGCAAAATCGCAACCGTCAAGCACCTTTGCATCCATGGTTTCCTCCCAGGACTCAATCCCCGTCAACACAAGCCCGCCCGTTCGCAGACAAACCTCGAGCGTCGACTACGGGCGCTCGTTGGGAGCCAGGCGCTGCATCTTGTTCACGGCTTTGAACTTGGTGAACAGCGGCACGTACTCAAAGCTCACGTTGGAGTTCTCCAGGCCGTACCAACGCGCGGGCGTGCCGGCGGCGCGGCGGATGATGTACTTGAGCGTGATGGCCGTACGCTCGCTCGGCTCCACATCGCTTTCGGGCGCCAGAAGCTTACGGATCAGGACGAACTTGAACGTGCCGATGTTACCCGGATCCTTGTAGACCGAGTAGTCATGCGTCTGCGGCGGCAGCTCGCCGGTGGCAGCCAGGTCCTGAACGACCTGACGCAGGTAGGCATTGACGCGCTGGTTGATCTTGTAGCCCAGGTACAGATGCACACGGAACACGTAGTCGGTGCCGAACGTCTCGACCGAATAGGCAAAGGTATGCGGCTCGTCCATGGTCTCGACATTCACAAACCACCAGGCGCGGGCGCGCTTGGGATGCTTGTCCAAGATCGAATAGACGATATCGCGGTCGATGTAGTCGGTATGGGTGTCCTTGGTCAGGTACACGACGTTGTCGCTCATGCGCTCGTAACGGTCGTCGTCACGCAGGCGCTTGAGCTGCGGCAGGTAGCTGCGCAGCGGCAGCAGCGTAAACTGGCGCTGCTCGACCGCCGTGCCGTTGTACCAGCACACCATAATGCCCATGATGAGTGCAGCCATGAGGATGGTGAAGTAGCCGCCGTGGAAGAACTTGGTGAGCGAGCTCACGAAGAAGAAGCCTTCGAGCAAAAGGAAGAAGGCCGCGAAGATCCACGGAGCAACCTTGAGCTTGCGCTCCTCGTGCAGGTAGAAGAAGAGCAGCAGCGTGGTGCACATCATAGTCAGCGTGATGGCAAGGCCGTAGGCGGCTTCCATATGCGCCGAGTTCTGGAACAGCAGCACCACGATGACGCAGCCGACAAGCATGACGTTGTTGACCATGGGGATGTAGAGCTGGCCCTTGGTCTCGGCAGGGTAGAAGACCTGCATGTGCGGCATGAGGTCCAGACGGCTGGCCTCGGACACCAGCGAGAATGCGCCGGTGATGAGCGCCTGCGAGGCAATGATGGCCGCGACGGTGGAAAGGCCGACGGCAAACGGGCGCAGGCCCGGGGCGAGCATCTGGTAGAACGGGTTGAGATCGGCAATGCCCATGAGCTCGGGGTTGGCAGCGTTGTTCATAAGCCAAGCGCCCTGGCCCATATAGGAAAGCAGCAGGCAGCACTTAACGAACGGCCAGGTAGCGTAGATGTTGCCGCGGCCGACGTGGCCCATGTCGGAGTAGAGCGCCTCGGCACCGGTGGTGGCGAGGAAGCAGCTGCCCAGAATCATGATGCCCGCGTGGTTGTTGGGGCTCAGCAAAAAGGCGATGCCGCGCACCGGGTTGAGGCACAGCAGCACGGCGGGGTGCTGGAAGACGAAGAACAGACCCGTGCCGCCCAGGAACAGGAACCACAGCGTCATGATGGGGCCAAAGGCGTGACCGATCTTGGCCGTACCGATGCGCTGTACCAAGAAGAGCACGATGATGATGGCGAGCGTGATGGCGACGACGCGGCCCTGGTCATCGCCCAGCACGGCATGGACCGCCGGGATGGTGCGCAGGCCCTCGATGGCCGTGGTAACGGTAACGGCAGGCGTCAGGATGCCGTCGGCGAGCAGCGCGGCGCCACCCAGCATGGCGGGGATGATAAGCCACTTGCCGCAGCGCTTGACCAGGCTGTACAGGGCAAAGATGCCGCCCTCACCATGGTTATCGGCGCGCAGCGAGATGAGCACATACTTGATGGTGGTCAGCAGCGTGACCGTCCACACGACAAGGGAGAGCGCGCCGAGCACGAACTCCTCCGTGACGCTTCCGATGCCGCCGTTGCCGGCGACGAGCGCCTTGGTTACATACATAGGGCTGGTGCCGATATCGCCGTACACCACGCCCAGCGTGACGAGCATCGCCGAGATGCTCACAGGAATCGCAGCGTGCGAGGCTGCCTCCTTGGCCTTTTGTTCCATAAGCCGGTTTCCTCCCAACTTTAACGTTCGAGGGGATTATAGGTAATCGGCCCATGTTTTAATGCACTGTTTTCCCAGCTAGATAAACATTTATACGGCCTTTAGGCCACCACGGCGATATGGAATGTGCCAAAGGGACTGTCCCTTTGGCACATCGCCGCATTCGTTACTTGCCGAGCCAGTTTTTGAACCACCACTCCATGGAACGGCTCATCTCGGCCATAAAGGGGCTCGTGTGCTTGCGGGTGTAGATATCCACCACGCGCTCGCCTACCTCGCGGGCATGCGGACGGAACATCGCGTCCATCTCGGCCACCTGCGCGTCCATGGTCGCAGCATCGGCGCGGCAGTAGCGCTCCTCGTGCACCAGGTTCACCACGGGATGCGCAATAGCCGGGCGCTCCTTACGGGGCGTGCCGATGATGAGCATCGACAGCGGCATGGTATAGGGCGGCAGATCGAGCAGCTCGGCCACTTCCTCGGCATTCTCGACGATGTCGCCGATATAGCAGCTCCCCAGGCCCAGGGCCTCGGCGGCAACCACGGCGTTTTGGGCGGCGATCACGGCGTCCTGGGCCGCGATGGCAAAGTCGCCCAAACCCGGCGCGCGGCGGGGCGCCTTGCCCGTGCGCTCGACAAACTCGGGCTCAAAGCAGCCCACGTGCTCAAACAGATCGATCCACTTGGCATAATCGACCACAAATATAAGTGCCCAGGGCGCCTTGGCGATCATGGGCTGGTGGTCGCACAGGTCGACCAGGCGGTCGAGCGTTGCCTGCTCGCGGATGCTCACGATGGAATACATCATCATGGCGCCCGCCGACGGCGCACGGCTCGCCGCATGCAGAATCGCCGTCCGCTGCTCGTCGGTCACCGCCACGGGGCGGTCGTCGTCATCACGCGCGAAGGCACGCGTGGAGGAACGGTGCTCCAACGTGTCCAGCACCGCATTGCCCGTCGTCTCGACCGGATAGCCACACGTATCCACAGCCTTGGTGCAAACCTGCTCGTTCATCGCCTCATCCTCGCTAATTCTTTAAGAAGCCTTTACGTTTCCGTGTAATTCCCGTCCATTATCGCGCAGGTCACCACTACATTGCGCCACACCGCCGCACATGCGCGTTAATATGGCTGGTTGTTGTGCGCAGCCCGCAAATGCAGCGCATATTTAGGTAACAATCGGGTAAACCCCCGCTTTCGTAGGTTTTAAGTTTGTGAGGAGTCTCAGCATGTTCGCTGCCGCCATCTCGCTCGTCGGTCTTGCGGCGACCGTCTACCTTGTTTTGCGCGAAGCCAAGGCCATTCGCGCTCAGTCGGGCACCGTTGCCAAGGGCGCCTTCGCCTGGAGCGTCGCCTTCGGCCTGTTCCAGCTCTTTTTGACCGTCTGGGGCGCTATTGGCCTTGTCGCGCAAAACGAGCCGCTCGCCTTTGTGATGCTCATCCTGACCAACGCCATCCTCACCGGCTGCGCTTGGGCCAGCATCGCCCGCGACCGCATCGCCCCGCGCGTCTTTGCGTTCGCCGGGCCCAACGCCCCCGCCCCCACCGGCAAGCTCGCCCGCCTGCGCGGCGCCTTTGTGGGCAAACCGCTCGTCGTCGCCGTCCTGTGCCTGCTGCTCGCCGGCGTCTTTGCGCTGCTGGGCATGGAGGTCTCGTCCAACCACGACTTTACCTGGGTCTACCCCCTGTGCATCCTGCTCGAATGGGCCATCATCACCACGCTCATGGTCGGCCTGTTCTTCCTGTTCCAGCGCCACGGCGCAGCCCCCGCGGTCTTGGCCTTTGCCCTCTTTGTCCTGGGCATTGCCGAGTTCTTCGTCATCACGTTTAAATCCATGCCCATCCAGCCGGGCGACCTTTCGGCCATCTCCACCGCCGCCGCGGTCGCCGGCACCGGCTACACCTTCTCCATCTCGCTGTTCTGCGTGCTGTCCATGGGCTTTACCGCCATCGCCATGCTGCTATGCGAGTACGCCGGCCTGGTGGCACCGCACCGTCAGAAGGGCGCCGCCAACGCCAAGCGCATGCTGCTCACCAACCTGCTCGTCGCCGTGCTGTGCCTGGGCGGCGTGACCGCGCACGTCACGCTCATCGACTACTACAACACCCTCGGCATCACCGTCTACACCTGGCGCCCGCTCGAGAGCTACTGGCGCGAGGGCTACCTGCCCGCTTTCATTAGCGCGGCGCAGTCCATCAAGCCGCCAAAACCCGCCGACTACTCCGTCGACGACGCCAAGGCCACGCTCAAAAAGTACGCCAAGGCCTACGACAAGTCCGACGCGGCCAAGAGCGACGAGCGCGCCGCCGCAAAGGAGCAGTTCGATAGCGAGAAGCCCACGGTCATCGCCATCATGAACGAGACCTTCTCGGATCTTTCGATCTACCAGAACATGCGCGCCGGCTACGAAGGCCCGCAGTACTTTAAGAGCCTGTCCAACTGCCTCAGCCGCGGCAAGCTCTACGTGAGCGCCTACGGCGGCGGCACGGCCAATACCGAGTTTGAGTTTATGACCGGCAACTCCATGGCCAACCTGGGCTCGGGCGTGTACCCCTACACCATCTACAACATGGAAACGACCGGGAACCTGGCAGAGCAGTTCAAATCGCTCGGCTATTCCACCACGGCTATGCACCCCAACCACGCAACCAACTGGAACCGTGAGAACGTCTACAAGGACTTTGGCTTTGACCAGTTCCTGTCCATCAACGATTTCCAGGGAGCCGACACCCTGCGCGACATGGTGACCGACCAGGCTACCTACGACAAGATTCTTGAGCTGCTCGACCAGAACGCCGATCCGCAGTTTATCTTCGACGTGACCATGCAGAACCACTCGGGCTACGATACGGGTCTGCTGCCGGTCGACAAGCAGATGCACCTGAACATCGACACGACCGACCTGGACGCCAAGACCGTCGAGGACGGCACGCTATCCGATGTCGATGAGTACGTCTCGTGCATCGAGCAGTCCGACCAGGCGCTGCGCTACTTCCTAAACGCCCTGAGCAAGCTCGAACGCAATGTGGTCGTGGTGTTCTGGGGCGACCACCAGCCGTTCTTCCCGTCCAAGTTCAACGACAAGTGGTTTACCGGCGAGGACGATGCCACGCACCAGGAACGTCTGTGGCAGACCGACTACATCATCTGGGCCAACTACGACGTTGCCGGCTGCGACCAGACGAGCGAGGTCGACGACCTGTCCACCAACTACCTGTCCACGCAGCTTATGCAGCTGATCGGCGCACCGCTGACCGACTATCAGAAGGCGCACATGACGCTGCGCGAGTCGCTGCCCGCTATCAACTCCGTGGGCTACGAGGACGCCAGCCTGCGCTGGGCGCTCTCCTCCAACGTCACCGGTGACGACGCCGCTGCCGCTGCCGCAACCAAGGCGCGCGAGGATTACGCCAAGATGCAATACTACGAGATGTTCCGCGACGGCAAGAACGTGTACACCGAGCACTTCCAGACCGAGGCCAACGAGACCGACCCCAACCTGGCGCCGGGCACGACCAAGATCAAGTAACGACTAGCTGCGAGTTCACAACTGAAACGTCTGTCCGGGCGGAGGCATATAAGGTTCCCTGCTCGGACAGTCCTGCGCAAGACGGAGGCCACATTAAGTGGCCTCCTTTGCGTGCGGAACTCGCGATGAACCTTATATGTCTCCGCCTGGACAGACGCCCTGATGTTGGGGCGTGGCTTGTCTTGGGTGTATCGCCGAACATATATAAGTTGAAGGCCACGTTATGTGGCCTTCTTTGTTTGCGGAAAGTGTGTCCCGGAATTCTTGTCTGGAATGGGATGCAGTTTCCGCTTGGGACCCGATTGGGAAAGTGTGTCCCACTATTCAGCTGGATTCCTGGATGTATTTTCCGGTTGAGACTCGTTGAGAAAGTGCGTCCCACTTTGGGGGCTGATTCTGGGACGTGGTTTCCGGTTGGCTCTCATTGGGAAAGTTCATCCCATTTCTCGGCCTAATTATGGGACGCAGTTTCCCGTTGAGGACCCTTTGGGAAAGTGCGTCCCGGTCTGGGCGCTCAAACTGGGATGGATTTTCCGGATGAGGGCTTGACGGAAAATGTGTCCCGTTCCGGGCGTTAATTGTGGGATGCAGTTTCCGCTTGCGGAGTCTCCACTCAACAGAAAACCCGGGTGGCCTGTTTTTTGGCTACCCGGGTTTTTGGGTTGTCGATATGTTCGACTGGCTACTAGTGGGTCTTGCGGCGCTTGATCAGCATGATGAGGGCTATCACTACGAGCGTTGCTCCCGCTGCTGCTGCGGTGGCGACTAGGGCGAATGTTTGGTCGCCGGTGTTTGCGAGGTTCTCCGCTGTGGTCGTAGTCTTGACCTTGGTGTCGGTCTTAGCTCCGTTGTCGGACTTGGGCTTGTCCGGGTTCGTCGGGGTCTCAGGAGTCTCGGGGTCCTTTGAGCCTTCGGAATCGGTTGGGCCGGCGGTGTTTACCAGCGTATGGTCCAGGAACTTCTTGGCGCCCGCACTTGCCTGTGAGAACAGGCGGCGCGTGCGGATCGGGGTGGCGTTCACCGTTGTGGGCGCCGTCTCCTCGGCCTCGATATTCACGAGCGTCGTGCCGGTGTCGAGGCCCACGTCGTTGTATCCCACGTGGCAGTAATACTGCGCACCGTCATCGTCTGCGGTCAGGTCAATCTCGAGCTTTGAGGCCGTTCCAGCCGCGAGGTTGCCATCGGCACCCACGAGCTTAAACTCCGTCTCGCCGCGGCCCTTGCGGTACCACATATAGGTCGGTGCCAGCCCTGTTTCGCTATCGTCGGCACCGAGTTGCTTCACATGGCCAATCGCCGAGAGCGTCAGGTGGCTTCCCGCCGCGCGCTCAACCGAAGAGTCGTATCCAAGATCCGACCCCTCCGCAGCATCCGCCGCAGGTCCGCTCACGGTCATCGTCATGCCATCGGGCATGGTCTTGACCGTGATGATTGCCGAGCGAATACCTGTTTCGGTCGTGGATCCATTCTTAACGGCGGCGATGGCGAATCGATACTCCGTATTGGGCTGCAGCCCATCCCACTTGAGCGAGGTCTGCGTGTTGTCGGCAATCTTCCAGCTATTGACGACCGCATCCGCCGCATTGCTCTGCAGCATGCCCACGCCGTAGCTAAAGCCACTCTTGTTTGCGAGCACATCGTCCCAGCTAAACGTAACGCTGGTCGAATCGACGGCGTTTGCCGTAAAGCCCGTCACGGCCGGCGCGTCGGGCATCTCGACGTCCTTAACGTCATAGCCCACGATCCAGAACTGGTCGGTGTCCTTGGTGCCGAGCTTGTCGCCCGAGTCTGCCTCGAACTTGTCGACATCCACCGCGTTGACGCCCAGACGCCACACAAAACCGTACTTGCCCTGCGCGGCCTCGGGCAGGTTGTCGACGGTGCCGCCGTATTCGGTCGATTCACTCGAGGAGTTACCCGTAGTAAAGCCGGCGTTGGCACCAAAGCACAGGCCGCCAAACAACTCGTGCTTTGCGAGCTTCGCGCCCATGACAACGCTGCCGTTCAGCGTCAAGCCGAGCTCGAGCTCCTGCTCCTTGCCCTCCTCGACTTCGATGGTCTGCTCAATGCTCGCCCCCGACTGCGCGACGGCGCCGTTAAACCCATCGTGCGTGTAGGCGCGCGTTACGCCAGGCTTGCCCAGGCCAAAGGAATCCCCAACGGGAGTCTCGCCGTTGAGCGTCGTTTGATAGGTTCCGGGTTCTCCCGACCGGTTGGTCAAAAAGTAGCTGAGCGGCGTCATATTGTGCTGTTTGGCAATGCGGTCATAGGCCTCGACATTAACGACCGAGGTCTGCGCGCCGAGCGACACGGGCGCCGCCATCACGCCCTTACCACCAGTTTCCTCATTTTCGATCTCATACTCGTAATAGACCATCGGAATCGTGTAGAGCACGGCCTTGTCACCCTCGCCGGCATGCGACTCATAGCTTACGCTTGCGCTGACCGTGCGCTCGCTCCGGTAGTCATAGCATCCCTCGGCGGCAAAATCGACTGAAGCATTCATCGCGACCAGGGGCGGACCGGTCTGCACCTCGACGGCAACGCCCAACTCGGCGCCAATGGTATAGCCCTGGGATGTCCCCGTGCCCTTTTCCTCTCCGTATGACGTGCCGCCCAACACCAGATAGCCGTATGCCTGCTCCAGATCCTCAACATAGGGCGCATCCTGCAGCACGGCAAGCACGCGCGGGTTGGTATAGACCTTGCAGCGGTCCTTGTACGTGATCTTGACGCTGTCGTTGTCGACATCGGGCAGCGCGAGCGAGATAAATGTGCCGTAGGTAGTGCCGCGACGGTTGCTCTCGCTAATCACCTGCTCCTCGCCGCGGCGCACCTTTCCGTTCTCGTCGAGCGAAAAATGCGAGGCGGTCATCCAATAGTAGTCATCGTTCTTGCGCAGGTCCTCGTCGCGGTGCTTGCCCACCACGGCGATAAAGCTCTCGTTATAGCGGTCCGAACCCGAGACGCTGCCCGCCTTGACGTCGCTGATCCACACCTGTTCTATACCCTTGTGGTCATGCTTGTTGCTGCTGTTGTATTGCTGACCGCTCATGCTCATGGTTCCGACCATGGACCCCAAGCCCTGAGCCCCGCTCTGCGCCGTGTTGCAGGCAAAGTCGCGGAACACATCGCCGCCCACGAGCACCTCGTCAACCGCCAGCTGCTCGGACAGGCCGTCAAGGTTGGCAGTGGCAAGGGCAATAGGCGCCAAGGTGCACGGATAGCGCTTATCCTGAGCGCTATCCTTCCATGCGCTGTTGGGCACATGCATCAGCCCATAGGAGGCGAGGAGCCCGTCTCTGTATTCCTTACAATCGGAAAGCTTGAACTCGCCAGACTCCGAGTCAAAATACGCGTAGCGGTACAGCGCGCCGTACAGCCCCTTGCTGCCGTCAGAAGCGCCGTAATCAAAAGCGCTGCGTTGCCAGTCATAGCCCGCAAGAATAAGGCCCGTGACGGTTTCACCCGTCTTCTTTCCTTCTTCATCGTAGGCGGCAAACGTGCCGAACGTCGCATTCGCAGCGACCATGGTCTTGCCGTTCGCGGAGAGGGAGATTGCGCCCGCGTCGCCCAGAGCATCGACATGGACGAGCGCACCCTTGGATGCATCCCACGAAAACAGCTCGCAATGCGTCGACTTATCAATATTCTTCTTGCCGTAGGGTGCCGAGACCACGATGGCGAGGTCATCGCAAAAATCGCGATCGAGGTCGCCGGCCGCTAGCGAAACGACAGGAGCTGACTGAAGCTGCGTCCAGGAGTCGTTCCCGCCCTTGTTGTGCGTGGTGTAGTCCGCGGCGTTACCGGCATCGATCTTGACGACGCTTTGCTTCCAGTTGCCGCCCTCCAAGTCATACATGTCGACTACAGCCTTGCGCACGCCGTTCTCGTCGACATAGCAGCCCGCGTAGACAAAAAGCTCGTCGACGCCGTCGCCATCGACATCGCCCGCCTCGACATCAAAGACGGCGTCGTGCTCTTGCAGGTAACCGGCATCCAGGTACTTAAAACGGCCTTCGTACATCATATTAGTGTTGACCGTCACCGGCAGGTGTGTGTCGAGAGTGCGCGTACGCCCGTTGCTAAACGAGTAGAGGACCAGCTCAACCTTTCCGGCGTATGACTTGCCGTCAATCGTCGTGGAGGAACTGTCGCCGTAGGCACGGAGCTCGGCAACGCGGCTCTTTTTGCCCGTGCTGGCGTCGCTGCAGAACGCAACACTCGTGGCGTGAATGCCCGAGAAACCGTTGTTGTCGTTGGCGAGTACTGTTGAGGACTCATTGTTGCTTAGGTACGACCAGGTGCCGCCACCGTAGTCGCTATGCTTGTAGAGATCGCTGTTCGTATCGAAGTTGTTGACGTTTTGCCAGAACTTTGCGGCGCCCCACACACTTCCATAGCCATCGGTGAGTTTGCTGCTGCCGCCAATGTCACCGCGCTCGACGTTCTCGAGCTTGTCGCGCAGAGTGTAGCGATTGCCATGGCTACCGTTAGCTGCCATATAGACCTCGCTGCGCGTGGCAAACGTCGTGGGGGTATCAGTGGAATAGGGGCCAACGGTATCGGCCGGAATGTCCTCGCTCGTGCCCAGACCCAGGGCTTGATAATCCTGCTCGGTCATATCGGTGATTGCGGGCGCGTCTGCCGCCTGGGCAACCTGGGGCGTGGCCGTGAAGCAGGCGACGCTCGTGGCGATCAACGCAGCAAGCGCCGCCGTCCCAACAAGCGGGATTTTCGACAGCCTACGGATACGGGGGTGTGGAACGTACATGAGGGACCTCGCTTTATTCGAGTGGAGTGGACTCATTTTTGCAAATGATACATCCGATGCCCGATATCACGTGTCTCATTTTCGCCAACGGCGTGTCTCATTTTTGAGAATCCGAGATGCCGCGGAAATCTTATCCCAGCTCAAAGGCCATTTCTGGGATGTATTTTCCGTCGAGTGCCTCATCGGGAAACTGCATCCCATTTCAAGCGTCGATTCTGGGACGCATTTTCCCCTTAGACCCTCAACCGGAGGTAGCGCGCACAGTCGTGGTGTAAGAAGCAAGGGAGGGCCATCGCCTAGAATCG
>UQZC01000029.1 GCA_900545505.1 uncultured Collinsella sp. | reverse complement strand
CTGTGTGGCGCGGGGCCTGGCTACTTAGTCTTGGCTACCAGCAGCGGGTCGCCAAGCTTGACGAGCGGGTTGCCGCCGATAAGCGTTCCGGACTCGCCGACATGGTCGATGCTCTTAAGACGATCGAGCTCGGAGACGATGACGGTTACGATGTCCTCGTGACCAGCGGCCTTAATGGCCTCGCGGTCGAAGCTGATGAGCGGCTGGCCTGCCTTGACCACATCGCCCATCTCGACAAAGCGGGCAAAACCCTTGCCGTTCATTTCCACGGTGCCCAGGCCAACATGGATGAACACGCGAAGACCGTCCTCGGTGATCATGCCGATGGAGTGGTTGGTGACGGTGGTGGCGCCGATGCGGCCGTTGGCGGGCGCATAGATGGTGCCGGTAATGGGCTCGATGCCATAGCCCTGGCCAAGCATGCCCGAGGCGATCGTCTCGTCGGGAACCTCGTTCAGGTTGACGAGCACGCCGTTGACGGGGGCATAGATGACGCCTTCGCGGGTGGCGAAGCTTGCTGCGGGCGGAACGGACGCCTCGCCGGTCGAGGTGAAGGTGGACTTAAGCGAATCGAGCAGACCCATAGTTGCCTCCAACTTAATATAGGCGCATATCGCGCGTTTGGTTTGCCGGAAACGTTTCATATGTGTTTCGCGGCTTGGTCAACGCCCCCTATTTTACGCTGCTCAGCGATACCTCTGAGCTGGGATTATGTGATATATCAGTTGAAGGGAAACTTATTGCTGGTGTGTTTCTGCGCCACGGGTTCAAGTGGGGTACGCTTGAAGGCAAAAAACAAGGGCGCATAATTTGCGCGAAGGGAGCACATATGATTGTCGAGAACCATGCGCTGTGGGGCGAGGAGCCGACCGAGGATTATCCGGCGACCTTTACGTATCTGGGTGCCGAGCCGCTGCCCGACAAGCCCAATGGCCGCCGCCCCGCGGTGATCATCTGCGGCGGAGGCGGGTTCACGCATATCGCTCCGCACGAGCAGGACCCGGTGGCGTTTGCATTTTTGGACCGCGGCTACCAGGCCTTTGTGCTCAACTATGTCACGAGTTCTACGGGTGACGTGAGCTTTCCGCACCCCCAGGCAGATCTTGCCAAGATGGTCGCCACGGTGCGCGCCAACGCCGACGAGTGGCATGTCGATCCTAAGCGCGTGTGCGTCGTGGGCTTTTCTGCTGGCGGCATGATTTGCGCCTCGCTGGCAACACAGTGGAAGACCGGCCCCTTTGCGGCACTTGCCGGGGCGCGTCCGGACGACATTCGTCCCGATGCCGTGGTGCTGGGCTATCCATTGCTCGACTTTGCCTATGTGCGCGACATGCAGACGCGCGATCCGCGCATTGACTTGCGCGTGCCCAAGACGGGCGGCAAGACGGGACGCGATTTGCTCAACGACTACCTGTCGATGGTGACGGGCGGCGAGGCAACTGACGAGCATCTGGCCGACATCTGCCCCACCACGCATGTTTCGCGTCAGATGCCACCGACCTTTGTGTGGGGCGTGTCCGACGACAAGACGGCGCCGATCGCGCAGGTCTACCCGTTTGCGCAGCGCATGGCCGAGGAGGGCGTTGCATGCGAGATGCACGTCTTCGACCAGGGTGGTCACGGCCTTTCGCTCGGCAACGCCAACACCGCGGTCGACAACGAGGACAGGCAGGTTTCCGTCCGTCCCTGGATCCGCCTGGCCTTCCGCTTCCTCGAGCGCCATCTGTAAGAGTCCCGGCATCCAAGCCCTTCAATAACTTGCGGCGAAATAGTTCCTATCTGGGGCATCAACCGGCCCATCCAGGAACTATTCCACCGCAACTTCGTTTTTGATGCCCCGCCCGGAAACTGCGCCCCAGTTTTGCCTTTCAAGGTGGGACGCAGTTTCCCATAGGGCCTCGACTGGGAAAGCGCGTCCCGTTTCGAGCGGGGATTCCGGGATGCATTTTCCGTAAGAGGCCTGTTTGGGAAACCATATCCCGTTTCGAGCCGGAATTCTGGGATGTAGTTTCCCCGAGAGGCCTCATCGGGAAACTATGGCCCTGAACTCTCCTGCCTGTCCCCATTGCGCCAATTTGCTGATTGAACATCGTTGCATGTTCGCGCTATCATGCATGGTTACAATTGGTTAGCCGTGGCAAACGGTTAGCCAAGGTAAACTAAATGCAACGCCCTGTGGGCGCCGGGGGAGGAACACGGACGTGAGGCTCGATACACTCGAGATTGGAAAGGACGCCGTTGTCGCATCGGTGGCATCGGACGATCAGGCACTCCGACAGCATATTTTGGACATGGGTCTAACGCCGGGCACCGAAGTCACCATGATGAAGTACGCCCCCATGGGCGATCCGCTCGAGATCCGCCTGCGTGGCTACGAGTTGACACTGCGCAAGGACGATGCCGCTCGCATCGAGCTCGTGGGTATTCACGACACCGATACGGGTCCGCGCGCTAACGCCGCAATCGGCACGACGGAGCATCCGGCTCTGGGCGAGGGGACGTATTCGCCCCGTGCGGCAAAGACGGCCGTGCCCGAGGGCGCACCGCTGCACTTTGCCCTCGCCGGCAACCAAAACTGCGGCAAGACCACGTTATTCAACCAGCTGACGGGCTCCAACCAGCACGTCGGTAACTTTCCCGGCGTGACGGTCGACCGCAAAGATGGCGCTATCCGTAACCATCCCGAGGCGAGCGTTACCGACCTGCCTGGCATTTACTCCCTGTCGCCGTACACAGGCGAAGAGGTCGTGAGCCGTCAGTTCATCCTTGACGAGCGCCCGGACGCCATCATCGACATCATTGACGCTACCAACATCGAGCGTAACCTGTACCTGACACTGCAGCTCATGGAGCTCGACCGCCCCATGGTCATCGCGCTCAACATGATGGACGAGGTGACCGCCAACGGCGGCGCCGTGGACGTCAACCTGCTCGAGAGCCTGTTGGGCGTGCCCGTTGTTCCCATTAGCGCTGCCCGCAACGAGGGTATCGGCGAGTTGGTGGATCATGCCTTGCACGTGGCGCGGTTCCGCGAGCGCCCTGGTCGCCTGGACTTTTGCGCGCCCGACGGTCCGGACGGCGGTGCGCTGCATCGCTGCATCCACGGTATTGCTAACCTGATCGAGGACCATGCCGTGACGGCGCACATCCCGGTGCGCTTTGCGGCGACCAAGCTGGTCGAGGGCGATGAGCTGGTAACCGAGGCGCTTCACCTGGATCGCAATGAGCTCGACGCTATCGAGCACATCATTACCCAGATGGAGGGCGAGGCCGGCACCGACCGCCTATCTGCGCTGGCCGATATGCGTTTTAGCTTTATCGGCGACGTGTGCGGGCGCTGCGTCGTCAAGCCACACGAAAGCCGCGAGCACGTGCGCTCCGTCAAGATCGACCGCATCCTGACGGGTCGCTACACGGCCATTCCGGCGTTCCTGGTGATCATGGGCCTCGTCTTTTGGCTGACGTTTGGCGTGATCGGCGCGGCGTTGCAGGGACTCATGGAGGACGGTATCGCTGCCATTATCGCCTCGGCCGATGCGGGCCTCAAGGCGTTCGGTACCAACGACGTGGTACGCTCGCTGGCTGTCGACGGCGTGCTTACGGGTGTGGGCAGCGTGCTGACCTTCCTGCCGATTATCGTCGTGCTCTTCTTGTTCCTCTCCATTCTGGAAGACTCCGGCTACATGGCACGCGTGGCCTTTGTCATGGATAAGGTGTTGCGTCGCTTTGGCCTGTCGGGCCGCAGCTTCGTGCCCATGCTCGTCGGTTTTGGCTGCACCGTGCCGGCTATCATGTCGACCCGTACGCTCCCATCCGAGCACGACCGCAAGATGACGGTCATGCTCACGCCGTTTATGAGCTGTTCAGCCAAGTTGCCGGTTTACGGCTTGCTGTGCGGGGCGTTTTTCCCGCAGGCGACGGTCCCCGCCATGGTCTCGCTCTATCTGATCGGTATCGTGGTCGGCTGCATCGCGGCTTTGGTGCTCAACCGCACGGCATTTAAGGGCGACCCGGTGCCGTTTATCATGGAGCTTCCCAATTACCGCCTGCCGAGCGTCAAGACGACGGTGATGCTGGCATGGGATAAGGCCAAGGACTTTATTACCAAGGCCTTTACCATTATCTTTGCCGCGACTGTGGTCATCTGGTTCCTTCAGACGTTCGACATCCGCTTTAATGTGGTCGCCGATCAGTCGCAAAGCCTACTTGCCGGTCTGGGTAGCATCATCGCTCCGCTGCTGGCGCCGCTTGGCTTTGGCGATTGGCGCGCATCGACTGCGCTCGTCACCGGACTTATCGCCAAGGAGAGTGTCATCTCGACCCTCACCGTGCTTTTGGGTGCAACCTCGCCCGCGGCATTGTCAACCATGTTTTCGCCGTTTACCGCCTACGTGTTCTTGGTCTTTACGCTGCTGTACCCGCCTTGCGTGGCCGCTATCGGCGCTGTCAAGAGCGAGTTGGGCGCGCGCTATGCCGTGGCCGTATTCGCGTTTCAGGTTGCCGTTGCCTGGATCGTGGCGTTTGTCGTGCATTCGGCGGGCATATTGCTGGGGTTGGCTTAGTTATGAATTGACGGCGCAACCTCTGTGTATCGAATTGTTTTCGGCCCCGCATCTGTTGCTGACGGATGCGGGGCCGTTGCTATATAATCGCCTCCACTCAAAATGATTGGAGACGTTATATATGAGTCAGGCAAGGCAAGACGGCATCACGCTCAGGCAGTGGCTCCCGCTTATCGGGCTCACCTGCTGTGCGTTCGTGTTCAACACGTCGGAGTTTATGCCCATCGGCCTTTTGACTGATATCGCCGCGTCGTTCTCGCTTACCGAGGCCCAAGCTGGCATCATGATCTCGGTCTATGCCTGGGGCGTCATGCTGCTGTCGTTGCCGCTCATGGTGTTCGCTTCGCGCTTTGAGTTCAAGCGGATGCTGCTGGGCGTGCTTGCCGTGTTCTCGCTGGGCCAGTTCCTGTCCGCCGTGGCGCCGACCTATCCCATCCTGGTCTGCGCACGCCTGGTGGTCGCTTGCGCACATGCCGTGTTCTGGTCAGTCGCCTCGATTATGGCCTCGCGTCTGGTTGACACGCGCCACGGCGCGCTCGCCATCAGCATGATCGCTACGGGCTCGTCCATCGCGCAGATCTTTGGCCTGCCGCTCGGTCGCGCCATTGGCCTGGCCGTGGGCTGGCGCATGACGTTTGCCGTGGTCGGGGGCCTCTCAGCCATCGCGGCCGTCTACCAGGCAGCGGTGTTCCCGGCCATGCCGGCGGGTGAGCGCTTTACCGTCAAACAGCTGCCCGAGTTGCTCAAGAACCCGCTCCTCATCGCGCTCTACGCAGTCACGGTCTTCATGGCGACCGGCTATTACGCAAGCTACAGCTATATCGAGCCCTTCCTGGCGCAGGTCGCGCACGTCGATGCGGGCGCCATTACCATGACGCTGACGGCGTTTGGCTGCTCTGGTTTGCTCGGAAGCTGGCTGTTTGGCCGCCTGTTCGATGGGCATCGCTTCCCGTTCTTGACTATCACGCTCTCCGGCGTGCCGGTGGCCCTGCTGCTCATGGGGCCGGCCGCATCGTCGCTCGTGACAGTGCTTGCCGTCTGCGCACTGTGGGGTTGCTGCGCTACGGCCTTTAACGTGGCGTTTCAGGCCGAGCTCATCAAGCACACGCCGGCAGATTCGTCGGCCGTCGCCATGTCGATCTTCTCGGGCTTGTTCAACTTGGGGATCGGCACCGGTACGGCGATCGGCGGCGCCGTGGTGTCGGGCCCCGGTATCGCCTGGATCGGCTACGCGGGCGGTGCGATCGCCGTCGTGGGCGTTATCCTCGCCATCACGGTGATGTTCCCAGCCATACGCCGCGCAAAGCCCGTCGCCTAATCACGTTCCCTCATCAGTTGCGGTGGAATAGTTCGTGTTTAGGGCCTCTGAAGGCCCAAGCAGGAACTATTCCACCGCAACTTATTTTGGGGAAGGGGATACAAGCTGGGCATACAATGGATGTCGTTGTGTTGAGCTTACCGGGAGGTTGCTATGTGGGCATACGAGACGACGTTCTATCAGATCTATCCTCTGGGCTTTTGCGGAGCTCCGCGCGAGAATGTCACGCCTGTTTCCGAGGATGAGCTCGCCCAGGCTGCCAACGCCGCGCCCAACCCCGATGCGCCCATCATGAAGATTGCCCAAGGGGCCGACTACCTGCAGGAACTCGGCGTTGGCGCTGTGCTCATCAACCCGCCGCTTAAGTCCGATAGCCATGGCTACGACACGCGCAGCCTGTGCCATATCGACCGCCGCCTGGGTGGGGATGCCGACTTTGCCGCCGTGTGCGAGACGCTGCATGCCCATGGTATCCGCGTGGTGCTCGACGCCGTCTTTAACCACGTCGGCCGCGGTTTTTGGGCCTTCCGCGACGTGCAGGAGCGTAAGTGGGACTCGCCCTACAAGGACTGGTTCCACATTAGCTTTGACGGTGACTCGTGCTATGGCGACGGCTTTTGGTATGAGGGTTGGGAAGGCCATTTTGAGCTCGTGAAGCTCAACCTGCAAAACCCCGCTGTGGTCGATTACCTGCTCGAGTCCGTGCGCCGTTGGGCCGACGTCTTTGGCGTCGACGGCCTGCGCCTGGACGTCGCCTATATGCTCGACCGCGACTTTATGCGCCGCCTACACGCCTTTGCCCGTGAGCTCAAGCCCGACTTCGTGCTGATCGGCGAGACGCTCCACGGCGACTACAACCAGATCGTCAACGACGAGATGCTCGACTCCTGCACCAACTACGAGTGCTACAAGGGCCTGTACTCCAGCTTTAACTCGGTCAATATGTTCGAGATCGCGCACTCGCTGCACCGTCAGTTTGGCGGCGACCCCTGGTGCATCTACCGCGGCAAGCACCTGCTGTCGTTTGTCGACAACCACGACGTGCCGCGCCTGGCAAGCATCCTTACCGACAAATCGTGCCTGCGTCCCGCCTATGGCATGCTCTTTGGCATGCCAGGCATCCCGTGCGTCTACTATGGCAGCGAGTGGGGAATTGCTGGCGAAAAGGGCGGCCCCGATGGCGACTGGGCGCTGCGCCCTGCGCTCGATGAGCCTGCGCCCAACGAGCTGACGGCCTTCATCGCGCAGCTTGCGCACCTGCGCTCGGCAAACGACGCGGCGGCCCGTGCTCTCAACTACGGTGCCTATCGCAACGTGGTGATCCAGAACAAGCAGCTGCTGTTCGAGCGCGCCTGCGACGACGTGACGGTGCTCGTGGCGGTCAATGCCGTGAACGAGCCCTATACCTTTGGCGCCGGCGAACTCAACGGCTCCTTCGTCGACCTGCTTGCCGACGGCGTGCCCACGGTCGAGCTGACGGGCTCCCTTGAGCTTGCGCCCTACGAAGTGCGCTATCTGTTGAGGGCCTAGCCCATGGCCGCGTCTGATGAGGGCCATCAACATATTGAGCATGGGTTTGAACCCGTGTTTGACGAGCACTCGCGCGTTTTGGTGTTGGGCTCGTTTCCCTCGGTGCTCTCGCGTGCCAATGCCTTCTACTACGGCAATCCGCAGAACCGCTTTTGGCGCGTGATGGCCGCGTGCCTTGGCGTGCCCGTGCCGCCCAACGAGGGCGACCCTTTGGCAGGCAGCGAGCCTGCGACACTCGACGTCTCGATTGCCGCCAAGCGATCCATGCTGCTGAACGGCGACGTGGCCCTGTGGGATGTGATCGAGAGCTGCGACATTAAGGGCTCGAGCGACGCGAGCATTCGTAACGTTGTGCCGGCACATATCGAGCGTATTACCGGCGCAGCTCCCATTGAGCAGGTGATATGCAACGGTGGTACAGCTGGTCGGCTCTACAAACGCTATCTACAAGAACGCACCGGGCTGCCCGCCATCGTTCTACCGTCGACAAGTCCTGCCAATGCGGCTTGGCGCCTTGAGCGCCTTGTCGAGCGCTGGCGCGAGGCAGCTGACTGGGGCGCTCTGTAATCTAGATATTTGATTGGGCGCGGCTGCCGAGGTGTTTGATGATGGCATGCCAGACCGGTGCGGGCAGGACGGGTTTGGCGCGCACCATGCCGTCGGCATCGACGCTATCGGCATTGCCGCCGCCAAGCAGCTGCGCATGCTCAATGGAGCAGCCCATGCGCACGGCGCCTACAAGCTTGTCCATCGCTTCCGAAAATGGTCGGCGCAAGAGGCCCATGCGTGGGGAATGGCGAAGCGCCGCAATGCCGCTGCCGGCACAGACGACAACGCCGCCACACCACAATTGGCCCTGGCGTTCGCATGCCTTGTGCAGACGAACAGCGGCCCCACGCGCCTGTTCAGCGCCCTCTTGTGCGGCTCGAATCACGGCATAGACACGCGTTCCCGTACCGCCAAAGCGATCGAGTATCTGCTCGACAGCGATCATAGCCTCATCGTCAAATGCATCATCAACGGCGAGCACAATGCCATCGACGGTGGCATCGGCATCATCCGCCTCCAGGTCAACCGGGCGGGGGAGTGCGGCGCCGGAAAGCCGCACATATGCTGCGATGGCATCCTGCAAGTCCCAAAGCAAAAACTCAAGATCGGCGCTTTTAGGAATGCTGATATACGCAATGGTTTGCAGCGTTTTTGGCACATCGCCGCGTGTGGTCGTCTCCATGTCATCTCCTTTCCGGCTCGTTTCCGTTTAGGTTACACCGTCTGGCGGCGCCTCGCCGCGCTATCCTAGTGCAACCCTTACGAAAGGAACGCCATGCGTCTGCCCATGAATACCTCGCTTGCCACGCTCAAGCCCTCCGGCATCCGTCGGATTAACGCGCTCGCCGCCCAGCACCCAGGGTGCATCGCGCTTGCGCTTGGCGAGCCCGATTTTCCCACGCCCGATGTGATTAGCGCCGAGGTGACGGCCTCGCTCGACCGCGGCGACACGCACTATCCGCCCAACAACGGTCGCCCCGCCCTGCGCGAGGCGCTGTCTGCCTACATGGGGGATGCGGGCCTTACGTTTTCGGCCGACGAGGTCATCCTGACCGACGGCGCGACTGAGGCGCTGTCGGCGACGTTTATGGCCATGCTTAACCCCGGTGACGAGGTCATTATCCCCACGCCGGCCTTTGGCCTGTACGAGAGCATCGTCGTGGCCAATCACGCCAAGGCGGTCTTCTTGGATACGGAGCCTGCTCAGTTCCAGATCGACGAGGAAGCACTGCGTGCCTGCGTGACGCCGGCGACTAAGGCTATCGTCATCTGCACGCCCAACAATCCTACGGGCTGCATCCTCGACGCAGCATCGCTCGACGCCGTGGCACACGTGGCAGAGCAGGCGGGCATCTACGTGGTCTGCGACGACGTATACAACCGCCTAGTCTATGTGGATGGCTACGAGCGCTTTGCCCAGCGTCACCCAGAACTTCGCGATCAGACAGTAGTTATCGAGAGCTTCTCCAAACCCTGGGCCATGACCGGCTGGCGCTTGGGTTGGCTCGCAGCCGCAGCCCCCGTCGTCGCCGAGATCGCAAAAGCTCACCAATACCTAGTATCGAGTGCCGTCTCCTTCGAAATGGATGCCGCAGCTCGAGCCCTCGCCGTCGACCCGACCCCCATGCTCAATGTCTACCGAACCCGCCGCAAGCGCGTGCTCGCAGCCTTAAACGCCATGGGCCTCGAAGTAGTAGAGCCCGCAGGGGCCTTCTACACTTTCCCGAGCATCAAAAAGTTCGGTCTAACCAGCGAAGACTTCTGCATCAAAGCCATCAAAGAAGCAAACGTAGCCCTAGTCCCGGGCGACTGTTTCGGTACCGAAGGCCACATCCGCCTAAGCTACTGCGTCTCCGACAAAAATCTGGACGAAGGTCTCCGCCGCCTGTCAAACTTCGTTTCAACCCTGTAGCCATCAGGGACGCAACACATCAGCCCACCGACATAAGGGTATGCGTGGGGCGCGTCGCTCAACGGGCGCGAAGATTCGCAGTAAAGTTACCGTAGCTCTGGCCCGAGGGGACGGGTCGAAATTTTCGTAGATTCCGCACGAGCCGAAGGCCACTTAATGTGGCCTTCGTGCGAGCCCAGGACTTGACCGAGCGAAAATCTCGACCCGTCCCCTCGGGCCGGAGCGTATGCAGGGTTTGTGTACGAATCCTCGCGCCCGTTGACCGACGCCGGGGTCCCCGCCATAATACATTCGGTTCACGCACGAATCCGCTGCCAGAGACAGCCGGCGCTAACGGGCTTTGCCCGCGAGCTTAATGGGATATCCCGCCAGCCGAGGTGGTCGAGTAGATATGTCTTCTCGCCCCCGTCGCTCATGCAGCGCGGGGGCTTTCTTTTTGGACATGCCCCCGTCACGTCCTTGTGGCGGACCGTGCCCGGAAAGAAATCGAGGAGGTGTAATTCATGCCCCAGCAGTACAAAATCGACAAGGTTGCAGAGATCGAGTCCCGTATCGCCGAGAACGCCGGTCTGTTCGTCGTCAACTACAACGGTCTGACGGTTAAGCAGGCTCAGGAGCTGCGTCATCAGCTTCGCGAGTGCGGCGCCGAGATGAAGGTCTACAAGAACAACCTGGTCAAGATCGCTCTCAAGAACCAGGAGCAGCCCGAGCTCGACGAGATCCTCGCCGGCCCCGTCGCTTATGTGTTCTATGAGTCCGAGCCGGTCGAGGCCGCTAAGGCCCTTAAGGACTTCTCCGCTCAGTCCAAGGGCGTCCTTGAGATCAAGGGCGGTATCTCCGACGGCAAGGCCGTTTCCGCTGATGATGTTAAGGCTATCGCCGAGCTGCCCACCAAGGATCAGCTTCTCGGCCAGATCGCCGGTCTCATCTCCGGTTTCGCTCGCGACATCGCTGTCTGCGTCAACGGCGTTTCCTCTGGTCTCGCTCGTTCGATCCAGCAGGTTTCCGAGCAGAAGGCAGCCTAGTCGCTGTTTTCACCCGCGGCGGCAACGCCGCACCCCTGGCGCATTCGCGCCGTGTTTTAACTGATCTCCGTGCACAGACACGGAAACCGAAAGGACTTAGAAATGGCTAAGCTTACCACCGATGAGATCATCGATGCTCTTAAGGAAATGACCCTTCTCGAGGCTTCCGAGCTCGTCAAGGCTATCGAGGACACCTTCGGCGTTTCCGCCGCTGCTCCTGCCGCTGTTGTCGCCGCTCCCGCTGCTGGCGCTGCTGAGGCCGAGGAGAAGACCGAGTTTGACGTCGTGCTCGAGGGCTTCGGCGACAACAAGATCCAGGTCATCAAGGCCGTCCGTGAGCTCACCAACCTTGGCCTGAAGGAGGCCAAGGAGGTCGTCGAGGGCGCTCCCAAGGCTGTTCTCGAGGGTGCCAAGAAGGAGGACGCCGAGGCTGCCAAGGAGAAGCTCGAGGCTGCTGGCGCTGCTGTCACCCTCAAGTAATCAGGCTTTCTCGCCAGATTTCTTTGCAGACGGGGTTCGCATTGCGAGCCCCGTCTTTTTTGTTTTTCGGTCCCTCGACATCGGTAGCTCAAACTGCCATATTCTGTGATTTGCGTCG
>UQZC01000028.1 GCA_900545505.1 uncultured Collinsella sp. | reverse complement strand
GGTCGATCAGCTTACCAGCAGCCTCGACAGACAGGGCCTTGGAAACACCAACGGAAACCATGGGCTTACCGGCGAAACGCTCAGCCTGGACATCCTTATCGGCTGCGACGACGACGGCCTTGGCACCGGCGATCTCGCTCTTGGTGAGCTCGTTCTCGACACCGACCTGGCCATGAGTCTCGACCTTAATGGTCAGACCTCGCTCGGCAGCTGCCTTCTCCAGCGCCTCCTTCGCCATGAAGGTGTGCGCAATGCCGGTCGGGCAACCGGTCGCGGCGATGATGTCAAACTTAGCCATGTGTCCCTCCTTCTTGAGTACTGCGCCCGCAGGCGCTCCCCTAAACGCGCTTCAATGCGCGTTTTTCCACAATTGAAAGATACCAACCTACCGTCCGCGTGAGAAGAGACAAGGCGCAATTCTCCGGTGAAAGGTTCTTTCATAGCCGTAAACGGTAAGTGAAAGTTTACCATCAACACTTGAAACGGCAAGGTGTATCTTGTAATTGAAAATGCCCGTATACTATGGCATTGAAAAAAGAGTCCGATTTTCAATGCCAACCAGGAGCCATCCATGACCGATAGCAGCAAGAGCGCGCTCTCCCTTATTAGCACGCACAAAGGGTACAGCGATTCCGAGCAGCGCATTGTCGACTATATATTGGAGCACCAGTCCGAGGCGCCGCGCCTGACGGCCGCCCAGCTCTCTCGAGCCGCTGCCACGTCCGAGGCGACGGTTTCGCGCTTCTGCCGCAAGCTGGGCTTTGGCAGCTTCCGCAGCTTTCAGTTTTCGTTGGCTCGCGACTTAGAGAGTCAGCGCAACGAGGGCCTGACCGACGAGGTCTCGCTCGACAACATGGAGCAGAGCCTTAAAAATATCCTCGCCGCCAAGGTGAGCGAGCTTAATGCGACCATCGACGGCATTGATCACGACACGTTGGCCGCAGTTGTGCACGCGCTTAAGAATGCCGGCGTTATTGAGTTCGCCGCCGTGGGCAATACGAACGCGGTCGCGCTCGATGCGACATTTAAGTTTTCGCAGCTGGGTCTACGCTGCATGGCGAGCACCATTAGTGAGACCTCGATTGGTTTCGCGCTCACGTTGCGCCCTGGGGATGTCATCGTGCTGATCTCGAACTCAGGCAAGTCGCGTCGACTGAACCGCATGGCAAAAGCAGCTCGCGATTGCGGCGCCACTGTAGTCGTCATCAGCAGCGACAGCAAGTCTCCACTTGCGCGCCTGGCCGACTACACCTTTAATACCGTCAATCACGAGGCACTGCTGACAACGGGCGACTTCGCGTTCTCCAAGATGAGCGCCACGATGATCATAGAGGTCATCTACAACTTCCTGCTGCCCGAAATCGAGGATGCGCGCGAGCACATCAGCTACTACGAGGAGCTCATCCAGCCGGATAAGGTCGTGGAGTAGACATTTTGGGGAGCCGACAAACGCCGGTCGCCACGAAACTGGCCCATCTACTACGTTTTATCAGTATGGCCCAACCACATACCGAAAATAGAGAAAACCGCAGGCGTTCTACCTGCGGTTTTCTTTTTGCAATTCTTGACGTGGTTCCCGATGGCCTATTAAACGTAGTAGATGGACCGGTTTCGTGGCGGCCGGGTCGAACATACATGTAACGGCTCGGCCTAAGCACGCGCTTCTTCCAGCATCTGCCTGGCGTGCGCCAGGCTTGCCTCGGATTGATCGCCGCTCAGCATGCGAGCGATCTCGGCGGTACGGGCATCGCCGGTCACCTCGTCCAGATGCGTTTGGGGAACGTCGCCGGGCTCTTTACTGACCACGTAATGCTTGTCGGCCATGACGGCGACCTGCGCCAGGTGGGTTACGACAATCACCTGATGCGTAGCGGCGAGATCTGCCAGCACGCTCGCGAGGGCACGCGCAGTAGAGCCGCCGACGCCGGCATCGACCTCATCAAAAACCAGCGTGTCGACGCCGTCCGCGTTGCCGAGAATAACCTTGCTCGCCAGCATAACGCGGCTCAACTCGCCGCCCGACGCAATGCGGCGCAGGGGGCGCGGCGTCAATCCGGCACCGCTGCGATACAAAAGCTCGTAGCTCGAAGGGCCTGCCGGCGTCCATTCGGCACGCGGAAGATCGCGCGACTCCCAGACGAGCTCGGCGCCGCCCATCTCCAGGCGCGCCATCTGACGACCAACCTCGTGACAAAAGCGCGGGGCAGCGGTGTTCCGCGCGCGCTTAAGTGCCTTGGCGGCAGCAAAGAGCTCGCGTTCAGCCGCACCGAGTGCCTCGCGAGCCTTCTTGATCTGCTCATCACCATCGTCTACCAGCGACAACAGCTCTTTCGAGCGATCGCGCATGGCAAAGACGTCGTCCATGGTGGGACCCCACTGGCGCAGAAGGCCCTTGAGGTCGGAATACCGCTCGCGCATGCGAGCGAGCTCACGAGGGTCAAACGCAACGCCATCGCGATAGGCACGCAGCTCGTTGGCGCAATCCTCCAGTGAGATGCAGGCGTCCGAAAGTGCGTCGGCGATATCACCCAGCTTGCGATCGACGGCAGCCATGCGGGCAAGCTCGGCCACGGCGCCATTCACGGCATCGAGCGCTCCCCCTTCGGCAGCAAGCGATTCATGGGCCTCGTTTGCCGTCGCCACCAAGACCTCGGCGTGCTCCGAGCGCGGCAGCAGCTCCTCGAGTTCCTCGTACTCGCCTGGCTTGGGGTCGACCTCGGAGATACGCTCAAGGGCAAAACGTGCTTCCTCGACGCGACTCCCCTGCGCACGCGAGGCTTCCTCCACACGGCGAAGCTCCTTGGCGGCGGCACGCGAAGCCTTAAAGCAGGTGCGATACTTCTCGAGCGCCTCAAGCGCCGCGCGCCCAGCCCAAGCATCGACCATGGCGACATGGTGCGCCGGGTCGAGCAGGCGCTGATGTTCATGCTGACCGCACAGATCCATCATCACGCCGACGCGCTCCGAAAGCTCGCGCACGCTGGCGATGCGGCCGTCAATTTTTACGCGGCTGCGGCCCTCGGCAGAAAGGCTGCGCTGCACGGCGAAGCCCTCCGTGTCGTGCGGGCCGTCAAACAGGCGCGCCTCGACGCTGGCAAGCGCCTCGCCCTCGCGAACCGTCGACGAATCGGCGCGCTCGCCCAAAATAAGCTTGAGCGCCGAAAGAAGCGCGGTCTTGCCAGCACCGGTCTCACCGGTCAGGACGGTCAAGCCGGCACTCGGCACCAACGTCGCCTCGCGAATGAGTGCAATGTTGGAAACCTGCAGCTCATCGATCATGACGCACTCCGTAGAACACGCGGCTCACCGAGTTATAGAAGCTCTCGGGGCCATAATCCAGCAGCAGCACATCGCCGGGACCGCGACGCACAGCCACGCTCTCGACCGTGCCATCGCAGGTAATAAACTGCCCATCGATGGCAATCGCCGGCACGCTCGGACGATCATCTGACATAAAGATTTCGACGACATCGCTCGGCGAGGTCAGGAAGGCGCGAGCCTGAATGGTGTGCGGCGCGATGGGCACGCAGACCATGCCCGTGTAATCAGGGCTGACGATAGGGCCTCCGGCGCTCAGCGCATAGCCGGTGGAGCCGGTCGCCGTCGACACGACGACACCGTCACCGCGCAGGCGATCGATATGATGGCCGGACACCGTGATGTCAAACTCGACCATATCGGACAGGGGCCCACGCGTGAGCGCCATGTCGTTGAGGGCGAACGAACGCACGACATCCTTCGTGCCGTCATCGCGCACCGAGACGATATCCGCGGCGATAGTGGCGCGGCGGCTCACGTGGAGCTCACCGGACAGGGCATCGCTCACAACCTGCAAAATATCGCGTTCCTCGGGACTGGCCGCCGTCAAAAAGCCCAGGTGGCCATAGGAAAGACCCAAAATGGGAATCTCGCGGTAGTTGAGAATGCGGGCGGCGCGCAGAAGTGTGCCGTCGCCGCCGAGCGTGATGACCAAGTCGGCATCGTCAACATCGGGCGTGCTCTGGATCTTGGAGCGCTGGTCGGCAGCCCATGCAACCTCGTAGCCCTGGCGCGTCAGCCAGAGCTCGAGCATCAGGCCGCTCTCGACCGCCTCTTGCTTGTAGTAATTGGGAACCAGAAAGACCTTCATAGCGTTGCCGCTTTCTCGCTCAAAGCCGATACCTGGGATTGCAACTCGTCATCGGAGCGCTCGCCGGGGGCAAGTCTCGTACCGTACAAGAAAAACTCCACGTTACCCTTGGCGCCATGGATGGGCGACACGCACACGTCGACCGGGAAGAGGCCCTTCGCGGCAAACAGCTCGATTACCGCAACAAGCGTGTCGACACGCACGGCGGGATCGGTCACGATACCGCCCTCGCCCACCAGCGCCGCCGGAGCCTCAAACTGCGGCTTCACGAGCGTGCAGAACGAGCCCGAAGACTTCAGACACGCCAGCACCGCGTCGATGATATTCGCGATACTCGTAAACGACACGTCGCACACGGCCAGGTCGATAGCGCCGCCGTAGCCGAGCTCGGGCAACTGCGTCACATTCGTGCGCTCGTGGAGCGTCACGCGATCGTCCTGACGCAGCGACCAGTCGAACTGAGCGCGCCCCACATCGACCGAAACGACAGTAGCGGCGTCGCGCTTGAGCAGGCAATCGGTAAAGCCGCCCGTGGAGCAGCCCACATCGAGGCAAGCAAGGTCCGTCGGATCGATCCCAAACGCATCGAGCGCACCCTCGAGCTTAAGGCCGCCGCGCCCGACGTACGGAATGCGCCCCTTAACGTGCAGTGGCAGGCCCGGCGCCACCTTGAGCCCCGGAGAGGTCAAACGCTCACCGCCGCTCGAAACCAAGCCGGCCATAAGAGTGCGAAGGGCATCCGCGCGATCGGCGCAGATGCCCTGTGAAATCAGTTCGTCATCGAGACGCACGCGTTTCATGAATGCCATCAACCATTCGTATCCGGAGATGCAGCCTGTCTATCTTGGGACTCGCTTGCCGCATCCTCATCGTATTCCTGCTCGAGCTTGTCGGCCTCACGCGGCGTCAGCTCAAACTTGTCGACCATATCGACCGCACGGGAGCCCAGCTCAATCGCCTCGTCAAACAAATCGAGCGAACGCTCCAAGGACGTATCCTTGGAGCGAACGGTGGCGATGATCTGGTCCAGGCGATCCGAGATCTCATCGAAGTTGCGGACGGAACCCTCTGGCATGGCTACTCCTCGACGGAGTCGGCCTCGACGGCCCCAGCGGCGTCCGCATCCTCGTCAAGTACACCGGCGGCAGCCTGTCCCTCCTCGCGAGCGCGATCCTCGGCCAGCAGCTCTTGGTACAGGTCCTCGCCCGGCAACTCCTCGCTGCGAGCGATCTTGCCCAGCACGCCGTTGACAAATGATGCGGACTGGTCGGTACCATAAGCCTTAGCAATTTCGACTGCCTCGTTGATCACGATAGCGTCCGAGACCTCCTCGTCGGTGAGGAAGCGCATCTCGTAGACGGCGATACGCAGCAGGTTGCGGTCGGCGCCGGGCATGCGCATAAGATCCCAGTTCTTGGCGACGGCGCGCAGGGCACAGTCGATGCGATCGATATGCTCGTAGGCACCGCGGCAAAGCTCCAGTGCATAGGGGTCGAGGGGACCCTTCGAGATCAGGAAATCGCCCTCGAGGACGCGCTCGAGCGGGCTGTCCGTGGCCTCGGCCTGGAACAGCAGCTGCAGCGCCTGACTGCGGGCAAGCGTACGCCCGCGATAAACCTTAAGGCTCAAAGGTTACTCCTTGGGGAAAACGAGACCGTCGATGCAAACGTCAACGCGCTCGACCTCGACGCCCACCTGGGCATCGATGGCGGCGACCACGGCGGCGCGAACGGCCTCGGCGAGTTTCTTGAACGGATAGCCAAAGAACACCACGACACGCACGGTGAGTGCGAGCTTGTCGCCGACGACCTCGGCCTCGACCGCCGGCTCGGAAGCCGGGGCCTTGGACGAGAGCATCATGGAGACAAGGTTGGTGGCAAGGTCCTTGACGCCAACGGAGGCGATGCCCTCGACATCCGACACGGCGCGCGAGACGATGGCGGTCAGAACATCGGGCGAAATGCCGATGCCGTCAATCTTGATTTCCTGGGGCATGAGTCCTCCTAGAAGAGTTGGTTGCTAGACGCGGGAGACGAACTTGCCGTCGCGGGTGTCAACCTTGATGACCTCGCCCTCGTTGAGGTACATGGGGACCTGGATGACAGCGCCGGTGTCGATCGTGGCCGGCTTGGTGGAACCCTGGACGGTGTCGCCCTTAAAGCCCGGGTCGGTCTGGACGATGGTGGTCTCGATGAACATCGGCGGGGTCACGCCCATGAGCTCATCGTCGGCAAAGAGCAGCTGGCAGATGTCGTTCTCGCGCAGCCACTTGGAGTTCTCGCCCACCATGTCCTCAGGAACGGGAACCTGCTCATAGGTCTCATTGTCCATGAAGATGTAGTCGGCGCCATCGTTGTAGAGGTACTGGAACTCACGGGTGGTGAGCATAACGCTCTCGAACTTGGTGCCGGCGTTGCAGGTGTTCTCGACGACGCGGCCGCTCTTGATGTCGCGGGTCTTGTAGCGCACAAACGCGCCGCCCTTGCCCGGCTTGACATGCTGGAACTCGACGATGGTGTAGACCTTGTCCTTAATGCGGAGACCGAGGCCGTTCTTGAAGTCGGCGGTAGAAATGGTAGGCATAGCGACCTTTCTTGTTATGGGCAGAACGCGCAAGCGTCCAAATTACATACGACCGAAATTATACACTTGCAGACGGCGCCTGCAGCGAGCGCATAAAAAGAGAACGCGGGGCGCCCGAATTACTCCGGACGCCCCGCCCCAAAAATCTATCGAAATGGGCTAGCAATCGATGACGTGCAGGTCGTGCGGGGTCTTGGTGAAGGGCTCGTAGCCGTTCTCGGTGACGACGCCGTAGTCCTCCAGGCGCACGCCGCCCACACCAGGCAGATACACGCCGGGCTCCATGGTAATAACCGAACCGACCTCGATGGTGTTCTTGCTGCGGTTGAAGTTGGGCAGCTCATGGATGTCGATGCCCACGCCGTGTCCCAGGCCATGGTTGTAGTAATCGCCATAGCCGGCATCGCCGATGATCTTCTTGGAAAGCTTGAAAATGTCGTTGCCCTCGACGCCCGGATGGATGGCGGCGACGCACTCCTCGTGCGTGCGGCGCACGAGCGCGTACAGGTCGAGCTGCTCCTGGGTGGGCTCGCCCATCACGACGGTACGAGTCATGTCAGAGCGGTAGTCGCAGTAGCCCGCACCGTAGTCCATCAGGACAAAGTCGCCCTTCTCGATCACACGGTCGCTCGGGACGGCATGCGGGTTGGCGGTATTAGGACCGCTCGCCACGATGGAGCCGAAGGCCAGGCTGTCGGCACCGTTGGCGAACATAAAGTTCTCAAGCTCGTTGCGGACCTGCTTCTCGGTCATACCGGGCTTAATAAAGCCGAGCATGTGCTGGAAGGCGGCATCGGTGATCGACTGCGCGTGACGCATGAGCTCGATCTCCTCGGCATCCTTGATGGCACGCATCTTGCGGATGTCGTCATGCATCAGAGGCAGCATGCAGGCGACGGAACGATCCTCCAGACCACGCTGAATACCCTGGTAGAAGTTGATCTGCATGTCGTCCTCGACAGCGCAGACACGGCACTTGTTGGCCGCGATCTTGCCGGCGACCCAACCGGGGATGGTGCCCTCGTCCATGTCGTAGACCCAGGGGCTGCCGGCGGGCGTGTTCTCCTCAAAGCTGTTGAGGTAGCGCGAGTCGGTATGGAACAGGCACTGGTCAGCCGTAATAAACGCCGCGTGCGGGAACTCGAAGGTGTAGTCGAAGACGCCCTTCACGCCCGTGAGCCAACGGAGATTGGCCTCGTCGCGTACCACGATAGCGTCGTAGCCGCGCTCGACCATCAGGGCACGGACACGCTCGATACGACCGGCAGGACCGGCAGCAAACTCAGACATGCAGATTCCTTTCTTATTGTCTCAAAAAGTGCGGGACGGGTCTCAACCGAACGACGGAATTGCATGCGATCCGCAATCGATTGGAAACCCGTCCCTCAACATGATACGAAAGACGATGGATGTCAATAAATCTTAGAGAAGTTCTTTGCGAGAAGCCAAGTAGGCGTGAGCATGGCGCTCAAGAACCTCGTCCTCAACACTCGTTAGACGAATGGCGCCGAGTGCCGCGGGCAGCGGCAACATGCTGCGGTTCGAGCGGGCGAACTGCTGCCTGCGGAACTCCTCGATAAACGCGGTGGGCTCCAGATCGAAGGCAAGTTCCTCGATGCCAAAGTCCTCCAGGCAGTCATCGACCTCAAAAACGTAATCGATATCGAAGTCGCAAGCATCATGTGCTAGACGCGCCTCAAAGCGCATGCCCTCGGACAACAGCTGGTAGGCAGGGACCTGCGATGCGGCATCGCCCAAGCAGGCGCGCAGGGTACGCTCCCCCGTCTTGCCAAAATCGAGCGCATGACGGGCGCTCGGGTTCGTGGCCATCAGTACGTCCTTGCGGGCAGTCTGAGACCACTGAACGGCATTGACGAGCGCGACCTCCTCGCCCGCGAGAATCTCGGGGACGGTCTCGGTAAACTGATTCCAGCGGGACTTGCTGCTCGAAAGCATGGTGTCAACAAGTACCGCATAGCCGAGCTTGAGGTCCTCGGGGTCCGCCTCGCGAACAAGGTCGAGGTCGCACACGACCAAGCCCGGCTCGGGACGGAACGCGATAGCGGGAAGCGCATTTGCCGACGAGGCGACGAGCGGCTTCATGGTCGTCGCGACCGTGAGCATGGCGTCGAACGTCGACGGCAGCAAGGCGCACTCGGTGCGACCGCACCACTGATTGGCACACCAGCAAACGACCGAGCAGGTCGCCGTGTCGCCGACAGCGACAACGAGATCGTCGCAGGTAATGCCGTTAGCCGACAGGGCGCCAAAGACGGTATCGGCATCGGCCAGCGTAGCACCGGCAGGCGAAACCTCGAGGACGAGCGGCGACACGGCAAAACCGGCGTCGACCAGCGCATGCTCGACGACCTCGCCAAAACGCTCGGATGTGGCGTCGTTCCAAACCACCATCGCGCGCTTAGGCTTGCCCACAGCCGAGGCAAACATGCGCGACAGCTCCTCGAACGCGCCCAATCCGACGCGGACATCGACACTGCGGTTTTGGAAATTGATAAGTTGACGGCGAATCATAGCAGTCCACGCTCCAAAAGCATCTCGGCACAAAGGTAGGAAACGTCCTCGAAGGACTTGTTGCGAATATCAAGGGTAATATCGGCGGCCTGGCGATACAGCGGACGGCGATGCTCAAACAGGCGCGCGGCGTGCTCGGGCGAGCGGAAATCGGGCCGGGTATCGGAGCGGCGAATCTGGCGCAACGAGTCCTCAAAGTCGCCTTCGAGATACACACAGGTACCCATCTCGTGCATCAGTTCAATGTTCACCGGCGTCTCGACGATACCACCCCCGCACGACACCAGCAGACTGCGCTCGCTTTGAAGCGAACGGAGTGCCGAGGTCTCGAGCTCGCGAAAACGATCTTCGCCCTCGGTCTTGAATATCTCGGTCACCGACTTGCCGCATCGACGCACAACCAAACGATCGGTATCGATGAATCGACGTTTGAACATAGTGCCCACATTGCGCGCAAGCGTCGACTTGCCCGCGCCCAAAAAGCCGATAAAGAAGATATGGTCGCAGCCGTGTTTGATGTGCTGAGACATGGCGAAACCTATTCCTCGCAGGGAAGGTCGCGCAGGGCCCGGCGCTCAAAGATACGGAAGATCTGCGTGTACCACAGGTCCTGGGTGGCCTGCGGCTTGACCAGAATAGTGTCAATGCCGGCAAAGTTACCGCTCCACACGTCCGTGTACAGCTGATCGCCGATTAGCACGGCCTCGTCGGCCGTGGCGCCCAGACGCTTAAGACCCGCCTTCAGGGCAAACGGGGCGGGCTTCATGGCGTGGCTAATGGCCTCGAGCCCCAGCTCGCGCGCCGACGCCATAACCTGGTCGCGATGCCAGTTGTTGGACACCATGCACAGCTTAAAGCCCTTAGCATGGGCGGCCTCGAGCCAGGCGGAGACCGCAGCGGGTACCTGCTCGGTATCACGCGGCACCAGGGTGTTGTCGCGGTCGAGCAGAATGGCGCGCTTGCCGTCGGCCCAGAGGGTATCGAGGTCGATGCGATCGACCGAGGCAACATATCGTTTGGGGCTAAAAATCCTCATGATCAATTCCAAGACTGTTGATGCTCTTCGTAGGTCTTCGAGAAATACTCCTCGTCCTGCGTAATGTAGAAATACAGGTCGTCGGAGTCGGTCGGCTCAAGGGTGGCCTTGAGCGCCTCGAGCGATGGAGAGCAAATGGGCGTGGGCGGCAGGCCCTCGTGCTTATAGGTGTTATACGGGCTATCGCTCTGCAGGTCGTCGGCGGTAACCTCGCCGCCGGTGACATACATCATGGTCGCATCGCTATTGAGGTAGCGCAGGCCATCGAGCTTGCCCGCCAGACGGTTGTAGAAGACTGAGGCCACATGCGCGCGCTGGTCGGCGTTGAGGCCCTCGCGCTCGACGATGGAGGCAAGGTTAACGATGTCGTAATCAGACATCTCCACGCCATAGCGCTCCTTGATCTTGGCCTCGCAGCTGGCAAAGTCAAGCGACTTATACTCGGAGTTGAACTGGTCAAGCATGGCGCGAATCACATCATCGGCGCTTGGGTCCTTACCCAGCGAATACGTCTTGGGGAATAGGAAGCCCTCGAGCGAATCGTTCACGGCGTCTTTATGGAAAGTGTAATCATTCACATAGTTGCTCGCCTTGGCCTGGTTAAGGAAGTCCTCCTTAGAAATACTGTCGTACGCCTTGGCCACGCGGTCGGCGACCTGGTCAACCGTCAGGCCCTCAGGGATAGTCAGCGCATCGGAGCCCGCATTGGGGCCTTCCATGAGCTGCTGAACGACCTTGGTCGCGTCCATGAGTGTGGTGAACGAGTAGGTGCCAGGCTTAAGCGACATGTCGGCGTTGAGCTTTTTGACCGCCGCGTAATAATCCTTGGGGTCATCGACGATATGGTTCTCAGAGAGAATCGAAGCGATGGTGTCACCCGAAGCACCATCGGGAATCGTGATAGTAACTTGCTGGCCAGCAGCGACTTTCGCATCCCCACCGCCAAAGAAGCCCTTGACGGCCGGCACGACAAAGAAAACGATCGCGACAAGCGCAAGCACGGCGCCGCCGCCACCGATAATCATAGGCACCGGGGAGCTTTTCTTTTGGGTACCACGGCGAGCGTGCGTGTTATAGCTCGAGCGCGTGGCCGGAGCAACGCCGTGGGAACCGAGAGCGTGATGCGAATGCGACTGGGGGGCCTGCACTCGCTGGGTAGATGCCTGCTGCTTAAAGCGGGTACCGCCTGCAGGCTGGGCCGAACGAGCAGAAGGCTGCTGACCCGTCCGTTGAACAGGTTGGGCCGAATGAGAGAAGGACTGCGCCGGGCGCGCGGCAGCCTGAGCTGCTCGCTGCGTCGGCTGTGCCGGACGCTGGCCAGGCTGGGCAGGGC
>UQZC01000027.1 GCA_900545505.1 uncultured Collinsella sp. | reverse complement strand
CGGCGAGGGCCTTGCCGATATCGCCAAACGAAACCGTAAGCGTGTAGACGATATGGGAGAACACGAGCCTCGCGCCCCAGCCCGCCAGCACAAACTGCAGCGGGTCGTCGCACTGGATGCCAAAGAACAGGATGTCGCCCGCGCACACGAGCGTTGCCTGCAGCAGGGCCAGACCGCCAAAGAACAGGTAGCGGCCCAGGTAGATCTCGTGCAGGCGCACGGGGATGAGCTCGTTGATAAGCTCATCGTCAACCGAGACCTTCATCATGGCCGCCAGCACAATCGAGCCCACCCAGAGCGACAGAATCGTGTAGAACGGTGCCATGGCCGAACCGTAGTTGCGGATCGGATAGACCGGCTTGCGATCGAGCGCGACGGGGCCGGAAAGCGACACGGCCAGACCCTCGGGATCATTGCCGATCATCGTCTTGATCGTAGCGAGGTCATCCGACATCAAGGCGCCGTCGAGCTCGTCCTTAAACGCACTGATCTTGTCCGACGCCTCGCCCAGCTGATCAGAAGCCTTGTTGACCAGCTTTGCAGCCTTGGAGAGGCCCTTTGCCAGCGAACCGGATGCGTCGGTCAGGCCGGCAACAGCACTATCCAGATCGTTCGAAATACCGTTCAGCGAATCCAAAACGCCCGAGATGGTCTTCTTGAGCTCCTTTGCCTTGGCCGAGAACGTGGAATCGTAATCGGATTTGGCACCCGCGATACCGGCCTTGGCATCGGCGATAGCCTGATCGACCTCGGCACGCGACTTATTAACCTCTGCCATGCTGTCAGAGAGAGACTTCGCGGTGGCCGTCAAGTCCTTGGCGTTGTTGCGATACTCCACAGCAATCCTGCTCAGCGATGTTGCCACAGACTTGAGGCTGTCCTGGAGTTTTTCGTCAGTCACCTGATCGGCAAAGCTGCGGAGCTGGTCGGCCGTGGCGTCGATATCGTCGGCACGCGTGTTGAGCGCCGCCGCGGCATCGTTGAGCTGGGACACTGTAAGGTCGACATGTTGATTCGCGGCATCAAATGCCTTCGCAAGCTCGGCGGACACGTTGTCAAACGAGCCCGCGCTTCCGTCAATCGCGGCATTGATGGCGTCGTTGGCGTCCTTCAGCGCTTCCTTGGAATCGCTCATGCCGCTCTTGACATGCTCCATCAGCTGCTTCGTTGACTCATCGACCGTGCCCGTCTGCTTGAGCATGCCGCTCGCCGACGTCAGCGAATCGGACGTGGAGCTCAAAATGCCCGCAAGCGACGTTGCGCTGGCCTGAACGTCCTGCAGGTCCTGGACCGAATCGCCGAGCGTCGAGGACAGGTTGGCGATAAAGTTGCTGACCTGGTCGGTGCTCATGTAATCGAGCAGGCTGGACACCGTCTTAAGACCGATGCTCGTAATGGTCTCGGTAAAAGTTTTGTTAACCTGGCTCTGGACGGCGCTCGAACCCTTCTCGGTCACGATCTGCGCAATGGCGTTGGCCTTCTGATTCTCGTAGAACTCGATATCGGCATGCTTCACGTCGGTCGAGAAAAGCGTCATCATGTCAGCGCTAAACGTTTTGGGGATAACGACGGCAGCATAGTACGCGCCCGACTTAACGCCCTCGATAGCCTTTTCGCGATTGTTGAGCACAACCCAATCGAAGCTCTCGTTGCCGCGTAGGGTGGCGGTTACGTTTTCGCCCACGTTAACCTCGACGGGGATCAAATCGCTCTCGTAACCCTCATCGGTGTTGACCACGGCGATCTTAAGATTGCCGGTGTTGCCGTACGGATCCCAGCTGCCGGCGATGTTAAACCACGCGTACAGACACGGTACGATAATGAGGCCCATCACGACAACCAAGCCGATCACGGAGCGAGACACGTTTTGGACATCGCGCTTAAACAGATGCAGGATGTTCTTCATTTATGCCTCACCTCCTTTGGAGTGCTTGCCAAGCGCGGTGGTATCTCCATCATTTGTGGCTGTGCTGTCGCTGCCCTGAGATTTATGGTGCGAGCCGATATGCGGCAAGCGGCCCGTGGACTGATCGCCGCCCTTGGCACCACGCTCGCTGGCGTTGAGGCCAAACATGTGGCGGGCGGCAGGAATGGCGGCCGTGTGTTCGCGCATCTCGCGACGCAGGTCCTCATCCGAAAGCGCCGAGATGCGCATCTGGGTATTGAGGCTCGCTCGGATATATTCGATATTGATAAGCCAGCCGCAGATGGCAATAACCGAGATGATCCAAATGACAAGCAGGATGATCTTGCCGTTATTGTCGATATCGAGAACCGTCGACAGGACAAAGAGCAGGACCTGAACGCCCACCACGGCGGCAAAACCGCCCTTGATGTAGTACGGGTAGCGATGTTCAAAGGCGACCGCATGATCGAGCAGTTCGCGACGGTACGAATCGGAATCGAGCATGACGCGCATGGCCGTGCGCAGCGAGTAGCGCTGGCGCGGCAGGTCGTTGGACTCGCAAATCATCATACCGGTCGTGGAGAGCTGTTTATCAAAGAGCAGGTTAAGGTTGAGCAGCAGCGGACGCAGCTGCAGGCCGATAAAGAGCGCCACGATCAAGAACACGCCCAGAATGCACAGGTTAAACAGGTAGTTGAACGAATACATGCCGCCGACCGTCTCGCGCAGCAGATTGATGCCGTAGGTAAAGGGCAGCAGCGGGTGCAGCCACTGGAAGAAGCCGGGCATCATCTCGATGGGGTACATGCCCGACGAACCCGGGATCTGCACGATGACGAGAATGACGCCGATAGCCTTGCCGATATGCTTAAACGTGGTGGACAGCGCATAGATGATATTGACGTAGGTGAACGAAATGGCGATGCCGCCCAGCACGAACAGCAGCGGGCTGACGCACTGCACGCCAATCACCAGATCGCCTACCGTAACGATGATGGCCTGCAACGCGCCCAGGATCACCATGAGCAACCAGCGGCCAAAGTAGCCTTGGCGCGCCGTAAAGCTGCCAACACCTTCACGGTCGACCTCGAGCTTGTAAATGGCGATGAGCACATAGCCGCCCACCCAAAGCGCCAGATTGGTGTAGAAGGGGGCAATGCCCGAGCCGAAGCTCTTAACCGGATAGATCGACTTGGACGCGAGCTCAACCGGAGATGCCATGAAGTCTGCGACGTCATTGACGTCGACGCCCATCAGGTCGGCCAGCTCGCCCATGGACTCGGAGGTCTGTAGCGCCGCGATGTCGTTGGCGGCGGTTGCGAGCTTGTCCTGGACCTTGGCAAGCGAGGAATCGGTCTGGGACAGCGTGGTCTTGGCCTGGCCGAGCGTAGCGTTAAGCTGCGAAAGCGTACCGCGCGCGCTTGCAATCGTGGGCGTGAGGCCAGATACGATACCCGTCAAATCACCCGAGACGGCGGCAAAGGAATCAAGCGCGCTCGAGGCCTTCGGCAGCGCGTTTTGACCCAGGTCCGTCTGGGCCTGGCCAAGGTTGGTCGCACCGGTCTGAATTGCGTTATTGATAGCGTCGCTGGCACCCGAGACAGCCGCGGCGTCATTCGCCATGGCGCTCGACTGCGCAGACAGACCGTCCTTGATGCTCTGAAGCTTTTCATTCTGCTCTCGAAGCAAATCGATGGTCGATACAATGCGCGCGTCAATTTCCTCGGAACCTGTCGACGTGTCATTGGCGAGAATCTCTAAGTGCCCGATAACGGCCTTATTGTGGTCGATCGTCGCTTGGAGAGACTCGAGCGAGTTGTCGATACGGGTGGTCGTAGATGTGACCGTGCCCGTCAGCTTGCCGATGGCAGCGTTCGCAGAGGCCGACGTCTTGGTAAGCGCAAGGCTGCCTTCCGAGAGCGCCTTGGAGAGCGAGGCGATAGAGTTGCCCGCCGTGGTGCGAGCTTCGCCCAGCAGGTCGTTACCCTGAGAGATCGCCTGCGTCAGTGACGGCGCCTGACCCTGCAGGCCGGCAAGTGCCGCATCGGCCGAGGCGATGGCGCCACTCGTCTTATCGATGGCGGCATTCATGTCGCCAATCGAATCGTGCACCTCGCCCAAGGTATCGGATGCCTCGGAGACAGAACTTGCCAACGAATCCTGAGTCTGAGTTGCCTTGTCCTTTAAATCGACTCCGGCATCCTTGGCAATACTGGCAACGGTCTCGCCCACCGTGGAGACAAATTCCGAGTTGATCTGCTTCTCGATGGTACTTGCACCGGTGTCGGTAACCTTGGGTGCAATGGCGCTCTTCTTCTCATTGACGTAGTACGTAAGCTTGGGCTGATGGTAGTTGCCGTCGAGCATCGAAACCAGGTTATCCGAGAAGTTCTTGGGGATTACGATGGCCGCATAGTACTCACCACTCTCGACGCCCTCCTTGGCATCGGCCGCCGAATCGACGAAGGTCCAGCCCAGCTGATCGTTCTCCTTGAGCTGATCGACGACCTGGTCGCCCGCGTTGAGATCGCCCACCAGGTCGTTCTGAGTGCCCTGATCGTTGTTGGCGATGGCAATCTTGATGCCCTGGGTGTTTCCGTACGGATCCCAGTTTGCCACGATGTTGTACCAGGCATACAGTGAGGGAATAACGCACACGCCGAGGGTAACCACCAAGGCAACGGGGTTCACAAGCAGTCGCTTAATGTCGCGCTTAAATATCGCAAAGGAGACCTTTGCATTGGATAGTTTGCTGCCGAGACTCACGCTTGGACCATCCATCCTGTCGTTAAATCGAATCGTACTATCGACAACCATTGTACGTAGGCGCTTTAACGTCTCAAAGCACAATGGTGTTGAGTTTTGCGGGTAGCAATATACTACGAAGACAAATTAACGTACAGTTGTACAGTATCTTTAATTTCAGCAGGTCACAAAACCACAACCCCGACAAATAATTGATCCCTTGGGGACGGAGGAAAACGAGAGTGGAAAATCTCCCACTTCAAGCCCGCATTCGAGCCAAAAGTGGGAGATTATCCACTCTCGTTCTAATCTAGTTACGGTGCCGTATCCCCGAACTACATCAAGTTGCAAACAGCCGCCGCGAAGGCTACGGGGTCCTCGGGGAGGATGCCCTCGACCAGCAGGGCCTGGTCATAGAGCAAACCGGAGTACTGCTTGATCTTGTCGGCGTCGCCCGCCTTCTGAGCGGCGACGAGCTTGGAAAAGACCGGGTGCTTGGCGTTGAGCTCGAGCACGCGCTGGCTCTTGGGCATACCGTCGGGCGCGCCCTCGGGACCCTTCTGGAGCACCTTCTCCATCTCGAGCGAAAGCGGGCCCTCGGTGGTGATGCACGCGGGAGCATCGGTCAGGCGCGCAGAGACGGCAACCTTCTCGACCTTGTCGCCGAGTGCCTCCTTCATGGCGTTAAAGAGGTCCTCGTTCTCCTTGGTGGCGTCCTCGGCCTCCTTTTTCTCGTCCTCGGTCGCCAGGTCAAGATCACCGGTTGCGACGTTCTTGAGCTCCAGGTGACGATCCTCAACCTCGGGCTCGGCACCATCGGCCACGGCCTTCTCGGCAGCCTCGCGGGCGGCATCGTCCTCGTAGATCTTGGGCATATCGGCGGCAACGTACTCACGCATAGCCTGGAAGGTGAACTCATCCACGTCCTGCGTCAGCAGCAGCACGTCATAGCCGCGGTCGAGCACGCCCTTTACCACGGGCATCTTGGCCAAGCGCTCACGCGAGTCGCCGGCGGCGTAGTAGATGGCCTTCTGATCCTCGGGCATGCCCTTGGCATACTCGGCCAGGGTAATCATCTTCTGTTCCTTGGCAGACCAGAACAGCAACAGATCGGCGAGCTCATCGGCCTTCATGCCATAGCTCGAGTAGATGCCGTACTTAAGACCGCGGCCAAAGTTCTCAAAGAACTTCTCGTAGGCCTCGCGGTCGTTGTCACGCATATCCTCAAGGTCGGCGGTGATCTTCTTTTCCACACGCTTGGCGATGGCCTTGAGCTGACGGTTCTGCTGCAGCGTCTCACGCGAGATGTTGAGCGACACATCGGCGGAATCCACGACGCCGCGGACAAAGTTGTAGTAGTCGGGCAGCAGGTCGTCGCACTTCTCCATGATCAGGACGTTGGAGCTGTAGAGTGCCAGACCCTTCTCGTAATCCTTGCTGTACAGATCGAACGGCGCGCGGCCCGGCACAAACAGCAGGGCATCGTACTCGAGCGTGCCCTCGGCATGGAAGCTGATGGTGCGCGCAGGATCGTCAAAGTCGTGGAACGTGGACTTGTAGAACTCGTCGTAGTCCTTCTGCTCGACATCGGAGCTGCGCTTCTTCCAGATCGGTGTCATGGAATTGACGGTCTCGAGCTCCTGGTAGTCCTCGTACTCGGGCTTGTAATCGTCGCCGGCGTCCTCGGGCTTGGGTTTCTGGCGGCTCTTGGACACCATCATCTGAATCGGGTAGCGCACATAGTTGCTGTACTGCTGAATCAGGCTCTTGAGACCCCACTCGGTCAGGAAGCGATCGTAGGTCTCGGCCTCGCCGTCGGCATCGAGCTTCTCGTTCTCGCGCAGCGTCAGGATGACATCGGTACCGTGCTCGGCGCGCTCACCGTCCTCGATGGTGTAGCCCTCAAGACCGTCGGATTCCCACACATGGGCGACATCCTCGCCATAGGCGCGGCTGACGACCTTCACATGGCTGGCGACCATAAAAGCCGAGTAGAAGCCCACGCCAAACTGGCCGATGATGTCGACATCCGAACCCTGCTGCTCGGCGTTCTCGGTCTTAAACTCCTCGGAGCCGGAATGGGCGATGGTGCCCAGATTGCGCTCGAGCTCCTCGGCGGTCATGCCAATGCCGTTATCCGAGATGGTAATGGTGCGGGCGTCTTTATCAAAGGAAACGCGAATAGCCAGGTCGCCCTGGTCGATCTTGACGCTCGGATCCTGCAGGCTCTTAAAGTTGAGCTTGTCGACGGCGTCGCTCGCGTTAGAGATAAGCTCGCGCAGGAAGATTTCCTTATTGGTGTAGATGGAGTTGATCATGAGGTCGAGCAGTTTTTTGCTCTCGGTCTTAAATTGACGCATGTGCAGTCCTTTCGCGCTACCCCCGTCCGCAAAAACGGCCCGGTCGCCCGAGCCGAATCGCAGACCTGCTATGTTCAGACTTAGATTTTATAACCCATTAGCGCGCATATATACATACGGAATCGAAAAACTGTATGTCTAAGCGCTCCGATGCGCCAATTGCCAAGGAGCGTCCCCAACTGCCGGCAGAAAAGGAACGTCCCTATCTGCCATCTACGCGCTTGGCCATCCAGACATGGGGTTGGCCCTCGTCTTCGTAATCTACCGGGGCAATTTGCGTGTAGCCCGCCTTTGCATAGAGCGGCAGCACGTATTCCTGCGCATGCAGCTTAATAAGCTTAGCGCCGGCATCGCGTGCACACGAAGCACTGGTCTCGACGATCGCACTCGCCAGTCCGCGACGACGCCTAGCCGGCAGCACGGCGACGCGCCCCATAATGTAGGTCTCCCCCGCCGCAACGTCTTCGTCCATGTCGCATGCCGGCAACACCGGGGCCCCTGCGTCAGCCACGCGTTCAAGCTCTTCGGGAAACACGCGCGAGCAACCGGCAAGCTCGTCGTCTACATAGAGCGTCACATGAATGCAGTTCGGATCCTCGTCGATAGCGTCGAACTCATTCTCGTAGCCCTGCTCGTCCATAAAAACGACGCGGCGCACCAACGCCGCGTCATCAAAGCATCCCGTCTTAAGTTGGATATCCATGGCTGCCCTTTCATTCAATGCGAACGTTAGGGACAGATATTAGCGAAAATGAGCTCCGCGCACGCTAAACTTCGCGCGAGCCTTCGCCAGGCAGTCGTAATGACCCACGTTATGGGCATCGCTCGCGATGAAGCTGTACAGGTTCTGATCGAACAGGCGCTGTGCCGGCTTTTTCTCGCGACCAAAGCGACCGCCGGCAATAAAGTCCGCCGAAGCCTGCAGCTTGCAGCCCATATCGACCAGGCGCTCCGCCACGCTTACATCCTTTTGAACCGCACGATAGCGCTCAGGATGAGCGATGATCACCTGGTAGCCACGGCACTGCAAATCGTAAATCGTGTTCTCGTACTCTCTAAACGCATACGCATCGGCATGCGTCGAAAGCTCGAGCAGAAACTCGTTGGTCCCATCGAAATGCAAGTGCTCCGCAGCATCGATACCAAGCTCAACGAGCTTTCGATGGTTGACCTCGAAGCCCATCTGGAGCGGAAAACCGTCAGCGTTATCACGCAGCAGCTCAAAGGCATCCCACATCTTGTCGTAATCAAAATAGGGATCACGACAGTGAGGAGTGCAAACGATTCTGGTTACACCGGCCCGCTTGGCAGCCTCGAGCATCGCCAAGCTCTCATCGAGATCGGCGGCGCCGTCGTCTACACCCGGCAAGATATGGCAATGAATGTCACGCATAGGTCAGCCTTATCAACTAAACGTTTGCTCGGTTGGTGAAGATGCCCTTTTTGGAAGTCCCCTGATCGTCGGAGCCCTTCTTAACCTTCTTACCGTCCTTGGTGTAGTAAGAATAGTAGTACTCGCTGGTCTCGGTCTCACAGTAATTCATGACGGTACCGATGAGCTTGACCTTTTCGGACTTCTTAAGCTGGCCGATGGCGTTGAGTGCCTCCTCGCGCTTGGTGAAGTCCTCGCGCACCACGAACAGCGTGCCGTCGGTCAGGCTGGCAATCTCGGCAGCATCGATGAAGGTGCCGACCGGAGGAGCGTCGAAGATGACGTACTGGAACTTGGCAGACAGCGCCTTGACCAGCTTGGCAAAGCGGTGAGAAACGATGATGTCGGCAGGATTGGGAATGTGCGGCTCGGCATCGAGGAAGTAGAAGTTCTTCTGACCCGTCTCGACAATTGCCTGGTCAATGGAGATCTGCTCGGAAAGGACCGCATAGAGTCCGCCGCGCGAACGAACGCCGAGCATATCGGAAAGGGACCTGCGGCGCATATCGGCCTCGACCAGGAGCACGGACTTGCCGCTCGTGGCGATAGCCTGGGCAAGGTTGATGGAAACCGTAGACTTGCCCTCGTTGGGAATCGAGGACGTGACGGTAATGGTGCGAATGGGGTCGTCCACGCTCGCAAAGCGGATGTTGGCCAGAAGGGTCTTGGCGGCATTCTGTACAACGAGCTTATCGGTGTTCTTTGCCTTAGCCATGCCTATTTACCACCTTTCATAGCCGGAATTCGGCCAACAACGGGAATGCCCAGGAGCTCTTCTGCCTCTTCGGCACCGCGGATGCGGGTATTGAGCATGTCTGCCAAAACGACATAGGCAACTGCGATAAAGATACCGGCGAGGAACGCGACAGCAACGTACAGCATACGCTTGGGACCGCTGGGGGCTTCGGGGGTCTTAGCCTCGTCGATAACGTTGATGCTCTGGGCAGCGCCGACGTTCTGAGCGACCGTACTCACCGAGCTGGCCATGGCCTTTGCGACCTTAGCCGTCTCCTTGGCATCGGTGCCGGTAACCGAAAGCGTAATGACACGCGTGGTGGTCTCGGAGGAAACAGACACCTTGTAGTCATCCAGATCGGTGAGGCCCAGTTCATTGGCTGCGCCGCTCTTAACGCTATCGCTATCCAGCAGCGTGGCGATATCGTTGGAAAGCATCTGACTCGCCGAGAGATCGTTGTAGCTCATCTGACCGCTATCGTCGGTCTTGGCGAGAATGTACATGCTCGTCGTCGCGGTATAGGTGTTGTCCATCGCAACGAAGGACACGATGCCCATGGCGATCGCGCAGACCACCGGAAGGGTGATGACCAGCTGAAGGTGCTTCTTCAGCAGCTGGAACAGTTCGAGAAGGGTCATGCAGCTTGCCTTTCATTTCCCCAGTTCGGATTGACAAAACTGTCCGTATGTTATCGCATCTTTTTACCGAGACCAAACTCTATACATAAGAAACAGGCTCTCCTGTAAAAATGTCGGAAGCAATCGTAAAATTGCACAACAACGCCGCACCCGAAAGTCAAATGCGGCGTCTGCATCAATATCTATGTTATATCGCTATGCGAATGGCTCGTCCTGCTGTATGGGAAACGTCACCGTAATGGTGGTTCCCACGCCCAACTCGCTCGACAGATCGAGCGTGGCGTGATGATACAGGGCCGCATGCTTGACAATGGCAAGCCCCAGACCGGTTCCGCCGCGTGCCTTGGACCTACTCTTGTCCACGCGATAGAACCGCTCAAATACCTTGCCCTGTTCTTCAGGCGCGATACCGATTCCCGTGTCGGCGACCGCAAGGAACGGATGGCCTTCGTCGTTGGTGCCGCACTGCAGCGTAACCGTACCGCCGGGTCGATTGTAGCGGATGGCGTTGCTTGCCAGATTATAGATGAGCTCGTCAATCAAGCGCGACACGCCCTCGATGACCACAGGCTTGGTCTCATGACTTATCGTCACATTCGCCTGACGGGCGACCTGTTCAAGGCGCTGCTCGACCGCGTAGATGGCACGCGAGAGCTCAATAGGCTCCGTGGACCCAATGGGCACCGCCTCGCCCTCAGCTGCACGCTCGGCCTCGTCCAAGTTAGACAGCGTAAGGATATCGTTGACAAGCGCTGCCAAGCGGCCCGCCTCACGATAGATGCGACCGCCAAAGTTGCGCAGGTCGCCCTCGCCCTCGACCATGCCGTTTGCGATGAGCTCGGCATAGCCCGAAATCGCCGTAAGCGGCGTCTTGAGCTCATGGGTGATATTCGCCGTGAACTCGCGGCGCATACGGTCGTTGTCCGCCAGCACCGCCATTTGGCGCTTGAGCTCCTGGCGCTGCGACTCAATACGCTCAAGCATGGGGACCATCTCGGCATAGGCGTGCTCATAGCTACGGCGTGGGTGGTCCAAATCCACCTCTTGCAAAGGCGCGATGATGGCACGGGACTCGCGGCGCGCCATAAAAAACGAGAGTACCGCACCCGCTGCTGCGATAAGCAGCATCGGCGCCACCATCGACAGCAAAATCGCCGCAACGCCAGGCTGGGCCTGCGCCAAGCGGACAACCTGGCCGTTATCAAGGGCGACGGCGCGATACAGCATAATCTCGTCGAGCGTAGAGCTTGCGCGCTCCGCGGAACCCGAACCACTCTCAAAGGCCTCGATGACCTCGGGGCGATCGCCATGGTTGGGCAGTGTGGAAGGCGACGCCTCGTTGTCGTAGGCAACCGATCCATCCTTGTTAATCAGCGTGATGCGCAAGTCCTCTCGATCGAGGCTACGCAAGAACGGGATGGGCTCCTGCTGCTCATCGAGGGCGGCAGCAATGAGCTCGGTTTCTTGCGCCAGGTTGGCACTCGTGGCATCCGCCAAGGTGTTTTGCACAAAGAACGCACCCAGCACCGTAAACGCCACGATAACCGCCATGGCGCAGACAAAGATCGTCACAAAAACGCGGTGCGACAGCGTATGTTTTCCCTGGGGGGCGAAGACCACGGGTTACTCCTCCGATGCGGTGGCCGCGGTGTCGTCACCTTCGGCACCATCACCGGCAGAAGGCTCGGCCAAGCGGTAGCCCACGCCGCGCACGGTCTCGATGGCGCTGGCATGCTCGCCCAGTTTTTGGCGAAGCGTCTGCACGTGCACGTCAACGGTGCGCGAACCGCCGTCGAAGTCCCAGCCCCACACGCTCTGCAGCAACGACTCGCGGGTAAAGACCACGCCGGGCTTGCGCATGAGGTACTCGAGCAGGTCGAACTCGCGCAGGGTGAGCTTAAGCGACTCGCCGGCAACAGTCACCTCACGATGGCTGGGCGAGAGCACGATGTCGCCCACGCTGAGCACATCGCTTGCCTGTTTGACCATGCCGCCGCGACGCAGCAGTGCGCGGCAGCGGCTGGCGGCGCGCCTAACACATGCAAGTCGAACGGCACCCC
>UQZC01000026.1 GCA_900545505.1 uncultured Collinsella sp. | reverse complement strand
CCGACTTCGACTGGGGCTTCCGGCCGAGCGTGCCCCGCGGGCTGGCCCTTTGATACCATGAAACGACAGGTATTTCCTAAGGAGCACATTTGTCTACTAACGCCTCTGGCAGCCCTGTTCTGTCGCTGCTTATTCCCATTTACAATGTTCAGCGCTACCTGCGCGAGTGTCTTGATTCCGCCCTGGCGCAGACGCTCAAGGATATTGAGATCATCTGCATTAACGACGGGTCGACCGATAACTCGCCGGCGATTATCCGCGAGTATATGGAGCGCGATGGGCGCGTCAAGATGATCGACAAGGCCAACAGCGGCTACGGCGACTCGATGAACCGCGGCCTGGAGATGGCACGCGGCGAGTACGTGGGTATCTTGGAGTCCGATGACTTTATGGCGCCCGACGCGCTGGAGAAGCTTGTGTCGGCGGCCGAGGGCTGCAATGCCGACTTTGCGAAGGCGAACTTTGACTTCTACTGGTCCAAGCCCGAGGAGCGCCGCTCGCTGCACGAGATGTTTAAGCCCAAAGACTGCGGCAAACCGGTGCACCCAAGCGACACGACACAGTTCTTTAAGCAAAAGCCCTCGATTTGGTCGGCCGTCTACCGTCGCGATTTTCTTGAGCGCAACGGCATCAAGTTCTTGCCGACCCCGGGTGCCTCTTTCCAGGACACGTCGTTTGCCTTTAAGGTGATCGCGTGCGCCGACAAGGCCGTTTACCTGCACGATGCCGTACTTTCGTATCGCCAGGACAACGAGAACTCCTCGGTCAATTCTTCGGCCAAGGTCTTTTGCGTCAATGCCGAATATGCCGAGATCGAGCGCTGGATCCGAGAGGATTACGCTCGCAATCACGCAAGTGATGACGTCGCGCGCATGCTCAAGTTCAATCAACTTATTAAGTACGATTCGTACATGTGGAACTACGTGCGCCTGGCGCCTAAGTTCTATAAAGAGTTCCTGGTCCAGATGACCAAGGAGTTCCAGGCCTCCTTGGACGCAGGAGACTTTTCGCTGGACGACCTTAAGCCGTGGAAGCGCGCGAATCTTGCTGCGATCCTCAAAGACCCTGAAGCTTGGGTGGACGAGCACCCGCACTTTGCGACGGACGGCGCCCTGGGACGCGCCAAATACTACGCCTCGGTTGGAGGCCCAGGCGTGGTCGCCGCCTTCCTCATCGAATCGCTGAGGGGGTAGGTCGACATGGGAGAGGCTTCGACCCCCAAAGCGACCATCGTCGTTCCCGTATACAACTCGGCACGCTCGATTCAGCGATGCCTCGACTCGCTGTTGGCACAGTCCGAGCGCTCGATTCAGGTCGTTTGTGTCAATGACGGATCGACTGATGATTCCCTGAGCGTCTTGCATCAAATGGCACAGACCGACGGACGTGTGCTGGTGATTGACCAGAAAAACGAGGGTGTCTCGTGCGCTCGAAACGCCGGCATCGATGCCGCCGAGGGCGAGACCGTCTTTTTTGTGGACGCCGACGATTACATCGATGCCCAGACGGTCGAGCGCGTGTTGCATGTCATGGAGTCTGCGGATGCCGAGGCCGCCGTTTTTGGCGGCGTCTGTGAACCTGCCGATGCTGCCCCCAAACGCGTCCAGCAACTCATGAGCCCCAAAGCTGGTACCTTCGGCGCCCGTGATCCCCAACTACTGTTCCATTCGAATGCGCAGCCCTATGCCTGCCGTGCGGCTTTTTCGCGCGAGCTGCTCAATCGCGAAGGCATTCGCTTCGCCCCCGGTTTGGCTTTGGGCGAGGACGTCGTCTTCCAATTTGCGGCTTATGCGCTTGCCCGCAAGACCGTCGTCATGCCGGACAAGTTCTACCACTACGTGATGGAGAGTGAATCGGCGACGCACGAGTTCAACAGTGCCGAGGCTCGCGCCAAAAAGCTTGACGCCCACATGAGGATGCTCGAGGAGGTCTTGGAGGACTGGGCGGCCTACGGTCTTTTAGACCTGTGCCCCGGCGAGCTGATAACTTGGTTTTTGGACCTAACTGTGTTCGACCTGGCGCGCTTGGATGCCGATGACTTCCATCGCGTGGCGGCTCGCGTCAACATGGACCTCGCGACGTTTTTGGGAACGGACTGGGCAGATATGCCTGCTAAGGGCGCCGTTCGCCGTGTTGCCCACAAGCTCGTTGCGGCGACCTCGGGCGTTTCGATGGCAGACGCCACGCTGTTCTATCTTTCGACTCGCGGTCTCAAAGCCTGCCTGGAGCGCTTTATCTAATTCCAAGCGCTGCCGCCCGCCGCAACTCGGCTGCTAAAATAACCCTGTTACACGCTACTCAACAGGAGGTTCTCTTGCAGAACTCTGATACCCCTAAAGTTTCGCTGCTTGTCCCCATTTGCAATGTCGAACGCTACCTGTGCGAGTGCCTCGATTCCGCCGTGGCGCAGACGCTCAAGGACATCGAGATCATCTGTATCAATGACGGTTCCACCGATAGCTCGCCGGATATCATCCGCGAGTACATGGAGCGCGACCCCCGTGTGAAGATGATCGACAAGGCCAACAGCGGCTACGGCGACTCGATGAACCGCGGCCTGGAGATGGCGCGCGGCGAGTACGTGGGCATCCTTGAGTCCGACGACTTTATGTTTGAGGATTCGCTCCAAAAGCTGGTTGCCAAGGCCGATGCTGAGCATGCCGATGTGGTAAAGGGCGACTTTTACCTGTATTGGTCCGCGCCCAGTGAGCGCCGTGAGCTGTTTGGGATTATCGATGAGCATATGACGGGCGCCGCGTATCGCCCCGTCGATCGCCCTGGCATCTTCTACCGCAAACCTTCCATTTGGTCTGCCATCTATCGGCGCGAGTTCCTCAACGACAATCAGATTCGGTTCCTTCCCACGCCGGGCGCCTCGTATCAGGACGCAGGCTTTAACTTTAAGGTCTGGGCGTGCGCCGAGCGTGCCGCGTTTATTGCGGACCCCATCCTGTGCTATCGCCAGGACAATGAGAAGAGCTCTGTTAATTCGCCCAACAAGGTGTTTTGCGTGTGCGACGAATATGCCGAGATGCAACGTTTTTTGGATGAACGTCCCGAGCTCAAGGTTCAGCTCCAGGGCATTTTGATGCGCATGAAGGTCGATACGTATCGCTGGAATGACGAGCGTCTGGTCGATGAGCTGCGCGAGCAGTTTTGGGAGAAGGCTTCGCCCGAGCTCAAGGCCGATTGGGATGCCGGTCGCTTTGATCTGTCGCTGTTCGATCCGCGCGGCGAGACCGACTTGCGCCTGATGGTCAAGTCGCCCCGTGCTTATATCGATTCGCGCTTTGACTTTAAGAAGCCCGGCAAGCTCAATACGTTTAAGCACTACTTTAAGATTGGCGGCCTGCCGCTGGTCTGGCGCGTGCTGACGTATCAGCGCACCTACGGCGATAATCCGCATCCCGATGACGTGCCGGCCGCACAGTAGGAGCACTTGGCTATGACTACCCCCAAGATTTCCGTTGTCGTTCCCATCTATAAGGTGGAGGAGTGCCTGGCCTGGTGCCTGGACTCCCTGCTTGCGCAGGACATGCCCGATTGGGAAGGCGTGCTGGTCAACGATGGCTCGCCGGACGGTTCGCGCGATATTGCGGCTGCCTATTGCGAAAAGGACGCGCGCTTTACGTTGGTCGATAAAGAGAACGGGGGCCTGTCGAGCGCGCGCAATGCAGGCATCGCCGCGTCCACGGCGCCTATTGTCGCGTTCTTGGATTCCGACGACCGCTTTACGCCCGATGCATGCCGCGTGATCGTCGATGCCTTTGAGCGCGAGGACTGCGACGTGTTGACCTTTGGCGCGAACCCGTATCCGCTGGAGGCGGGGTATCCGTGGCTTAACTATGTGCTTAGCCCGCGCGATGTGTCGTTTGAGGGCTATAGCTCCGACCTGCTGTTTAAGGAAGCGTCTCGTCCCTTTGCATGGCGCACCGCCTGCAAGCGCGACTTCTTGCTGGGCAACGGGATCGTGTTCGACGAAACCGTTAAGTATGGCGAGGACCAGGTCTTCGACTTTGCCGTGTACGGTCGTTCGCACAAGACCGCGCTTATCTCGAACAAGTTGTACGACTATCGCGTGGCTCGCAAGGGTTCGCTCATGGACACCATGCGCTACGACGACGAGACACGTCTGCTGGAGCACGTGAAGATTTACTCCGCTATGCTGGCTGACTGGCAGCGCGACGGTCTCGACGCACAGCATGCTGATGACCTGGCGTACTTCCTGTGTGATCTGGTGCTGTACGATGCGCTGAGGTTGCTGGGTTCGGACTGCGGCAAAGTGTTTGCTGCCGTTGCCGCGGCGCTTAACGGTTCTGCCGTGGACAACGATGCTGCGCTCGCACAATGTGCTCCTTCGGTTGCCGCCATGGTGCGCGCGGCACTTATCGGTAAGGCCCCTGCTGCTCGTTTGTGCAAAAAGCTCATGTTCGATTACGACGTCTTGAGGTTTGGGCGCCTGGGTGCCTGCAAACGCATGGCAGCGAACGCCCTGGGAAAGCGAGAAGTGTAGATGAGTATCAAACGTTTGGCACTTTGCCGCAGCCAGGGCCGTCTGTTTGTGCTGCTTCGTTTTGCCGGTCAGGATGTCGCCGCACTTATTGAGCGGGAGGGTTCTCAAGCGTTTGTCCATGCGACGACGAGCGGTTCTCGTGTGCCGTCGCTGGTGCTCCCGGTCGATCATGGCCGTGTGCTGGCGCTTTGCCCTTCCGTTTCCGGTTACGAGCGCGAGCTCGCCGTCATGGTACTTCCGTTTTTGGATGGCTCGTCGATGGATGTCGTTTTTGCATCCGGTGGTCAAAGGTTGGGCTCTATTCGCCTCGATAGCCGCGTGGCCAAGCTGGAATCCAAGATTAACTACAAAGCAAAGCCTGCGCTGTGCGCGCTTATCCGCGATGCGCAGCGTGGCGAATGCTGCGGTCGCTACGAGATCGATGCCATTCGCTATTTGCCGGCAGACTCCGGCGCGGTGTGGCGCTATGAGGTTACCTGGGCGGGAGACCCCCAGTGCGCACCCGAGTTCCAGATCTCCGATACGCATATGAATGCCATCGATGTCACCGTGCATGTGTTTGAGTCGCAGGTCGATGTGCCGCAGCAGGACGGATGCCGCGTCAATAAAACGTTTCTGAGCGTTGAGATGCCTCAGGATATACGAGATTTTGTCGCGATTGTGAGCGATCCCACAGAGCAGATCCAGAGCGGGTTTTGCGCCATGGATGGTCGCCTGTACAACGGCATGGTCGACGACAGCTGGAACCGTATGAAGGACGCGCGTGCAGACGACGCAGCTTATCGACGTTGGTTTGAGCAGCATCGCGCAAAGCCGGGCGATTTGGCGTGCCAGCGTGTCGCTTCGGCGGCCTTTGCCTATAGGCCGCTCGTGAGCATTGTGGTGCCGTGCTACAAGACCGATCGAGTCTACCTGCGCGAGCTGCTGGACTCGGTGCTAGCACAGAGCTATGACAACTGGGAATTGCTCCTTATGGATGCCTCACCTGAATGGGATGCGGTTGCCGACCTTGCGGCAGGCGCCCACGACGAGCGCGTTCGTCGCTTTGGGCTGCCCGGCAACGGCGGCATTGTGGTCAACACCAACGCGGGTATTGAGCAAGCGATGGGCGACTACATCGCGTTCTTGGACCACGATGACATTCTGGAGCCGGACGCGTTGTTCCACTATGTTGCCGCGCTGAACAATGCTGCCGAGGGCGAGCGTCCCCAGGTCCTGTTCTGCGACGAGGACATGTTTCAGAAAACGGGGGAGTGGGGCCAGCCGGTCTTTAAGACCAAGCTCAATGTAGACTTGCTCTATAGCCATAACTGCGTGACGCATTTCCTGATGGTGGAGAAGGCGCTTATCGATCGTATCGGCACGTCCCCAGAAGACGTTGCGGGTGCCCAGGACTACGACCTGACGCTCCGCTGCCTTGCGGCGGGCGCGCGGTTTGAACATGTTGCGCACGTGCTGTATCACTGGCGCGTTCATCCGGGGTCGACCGCCGATGGCTCTGCCGATAGCAAGCCGTATGCTATTGAAGCCGGTCGTCTTGCGCTGCAGCGCCACTTTAACGCGCTGGGCATTTGCGGAACGGTCGAGGAGACCGAGACGCCGTTTGTCTACCGCATGCGCTTTGCGCTGCCGGAGCCTGCGCCGCTGGTGAGCATTGTGATTCCCACCAAGGATCACATTGAGACGCTTGACGCCTGTGTGATGTCGATCGCCCAGAAGGCCACGTATACCAATTACGAGATCGTCTTGGTGGAGAACAACAGCGAAGCCCCGGAGACGTTTGCGTATTACGAAACCCTGTCAGAGCGCGTGGCTGCAGCATCCGAAGGCAAGGGCATCGCGCGCGTTGCGTACTGGCCGGGTGAGTTCAATTACTCCCAGATCATTAACTTTGGCGTGGAGCATGCCAAGGGCGACTATCTGCTGCTGCTCAACAACGATACCGAGGTCATAAGCCCCGATTTTATCGAAGAGATGATGGGCTATCTGCAGCGTCCCGATGCGGGCGTGGTGGGCGCCAAACTCTATTTTGCCGATCATCTGGTACAACATGCCGGCATTTTGGTTGGCGTGCGTGGCGCACTTGCTCATGCCAACCAGGACTTCTCCGCAAAGCGCGAGGGTTATCTTGCCCGTGCCGTGCGCCCGGGCAACTTCAGCGCCGTGACGGGCGCCTGTCAGATGGTCCGCCGCGACGTATTTGAGCGCGTCGGCGGCTACAACGAGGAATTCGCCGTTGGCTTTAACGACGCAGACTTTTGCCTGCGCGTATGGGAGGCGGGCTACCGCACCATCTATACGCCCTATGCCGAGCTGTATCACTACGAGTTCACCTCGCGCGGCAGGGAAGAGGCCAACGAGGAGAAGCTGCGCCGTTGGAAACGCGAACAGGCACTGTTCACGCAGCGCTGGCCGGAGTTTTTCTTGACGGGTGATCCATGGTTGGGGCCTAACTTGTCTTCCGAGAGTGAGTACTTCTCGCTTTAGACAATGGTTGTTAGAAGGCCCTCAGCTTGACTTCGCCATGAGTTGGGAAGAAGGCAGCGTTTAGGTTATTTGTTAGTTTACATTACGATAGCTCGATACTTCTACGATAAGTTTGTACAGGCTTATACAACTCGATATAATCCGATATAGTTGCGATAAACTAATAAAGCTAAGATTGACCGATAATCGATTTCCTTGAGAGGCAAACAAGTGAGCGCCACAATATTCCATAACCCGTTTCGTCCCACTGCCGGCGCTGAGCCTCCGCGCATAATTGGTCGTGATGATATTGCCCTTGAGTTTACCGAGAGTTTGAATTCGGGAATTGGTGCACCTGCGAGGCTCATGCGCGTTGCCGGGCCAAGGGGTTCCGGAAAAACTGTTTTGCTCTGTGATCTTAGAGATCGTGCACGAGAGCTTGGCTGGAAGACGGCTATTGTTTCTGCTGGTCCCAACCTATTGCTGGACCTGAAGGATCAGATTGCAGAATCCTCCCTTGCGACCAATGCTTCAGTCGGCGTAAATGCCGGCTTTGTTTCCGCTAAATTCGACGTTGTGCCAAAAGAGTCGAGTCTTAGAAAGTTGCTTGGCTCGGCCGCAAAGTCTTCCAAGGGCCTGTTTATTGCAATAGATGAGGTGCAGGATGCCCCGATTGACGATATGCGCGCTATTGCTTCTGCTGTGCAGCTTCTAATAGGGGAGAAAGTCGATATTGCTCTCGCATTTGCCGGATTGCCCGCTGGTGTTATGGATCTTATTAACGGCAAGGCACTTACATTCTTGCGTCGTGCCCTCCCCGAAGATCTGGCGCCTATCAACCAGGTGGAGGTAGCGCTCTCTATGGGCGATAGCTTTATAGCGACTGGTTTGACCATAGAGGACGATCTGCTGTCGAGAGCCGCTAAGGCCACGAAGGGCTATGCCTATTTGGTGCAACTGGTCGGTTACTCCATTTGGCAGCGCGCCAACTTGCATCGTGTCAAAAGTGCCAACGTGAGCGAGCGCGATGTTATCGAAGGCATTGCGCTGGCAGAGGCTCGTTTTCACGATGTTGTTCACGAGCCCGCGATTTCTGGACTTGGACTCAACGATATCAAATATCTTTTGGCCATGTGCGAGGATAAGCAGCAGTCCAAATCATCTGAGATTGCTAAACGTATGGGTAAAAAGACCAATGAGGTCAGCTCTATTAGGGCTAAGCTGCTACAAAGAGAGGTTATTCAGGCTCCACAGAGGGGCTACGTGCAGTTTGCCGTGCCGGACCTAGATATCTATCTGCGAGAGAATGCCGCGGAGATTCTCGAGCGGTTCTAAATCAAGGCATGAATAGCCGCCGGTTAACTGCCTTTTTCGACTTGGCTCGCGTCCCCCCCCGCGCGCGAGGACGTGCCCAAAGCGGCAATACTGATTGATTACGGAAGGGCATCTCAGGGTGCAATCGATATACTATTTGTCCAAATGAAAGGAAACCCATGCAGCTATCTGAGCAGCTTCTGCACACGACGATTCGCATCGAAGCTTCGTTGGCCTCGGGAGGTTGCTCAGTTGGAACGGGTTTCTTTTTCAAGTTCTGCGACGACGGAAAGACCTATGTGCCGGCAATCGTGACCAACAGGCACGTGGTCGAGGGCGCGTACGAGTATCGCGTCATCTTTTCGAGATCTGACGAGAACGGAAACCTGCTCAATATAAACGAGCAACTTACCATGCGGGGCTCCGAGAGCGACTGGATCGCACACCCTGACGAAAGTGTTGACCTGTGCGTCTTACCCATCGGTCCCGCACTGAATGGTTTTATCCGGGCGGGGAAGCATCTGCTTACCATACCGCTCAGCTTGGAGCTTCTGCCGACGGATAAGCAGATTCAAGACATGGGCTGTATGGACGAGGTGACCATGGTCGGATACCCCAACGGCATTTGGGATGAGGCCAACAACCTGCCGATCGTCCGTCGGGGTATCACGGCGACGCCCTATAGGTACGACTATCAGGGGCAGAAAGAGTTCCTGGTTGACATGGCGTGCTACCCGGGATCGAGCGGTTCCCCGGTCTTTCTCTACAACGAGGGTACTTATTTGGAGAACGATGCTGTGGTCATGGGCAAGAGGCTCTATCTACTTGGCATCCTTCGGGCTGTGCCCATCAGAACTCTTCTCGGAGACATCACCGTATCCACGATTGCCCACGTGAGCGTTCAGGACATGTTGAATCTCGGCATCGTCATCAAATCCGAGCGTCTGAGGGACTTCGATCCCATCGTGAGGGAACGCTTGAGCGTTTCTGGAAATTAGTATTTATTTGGCTCGCCCGCTCTGATGCCGCCCCCGCACAGCTGGTCGGCCTCGGCGTCCATCACCGCGTTCACGACCTGCTCGGCGAGGCGCCTGAGCAGCTCCTGCATGTCGATGGCGCCGTCGTCGAAACGGGGCATGGCGAGCATGTCCGGCGTCGGGTCTGATAAGATTTCCATAGCGGTCCTCGTCCTTTCCTAGAACCTGTTGTTGTGGTGATTTCAGATTCTAGGACGAGGGCCGCTCTTCGTTAAGCGGCCGCTGGGGCGTCACCCTTACACCAACATTTTCGACGCGATCGGCCGCTTCGTGGACTTCGTGCGCGACGTGTGTGCTGAGGATGCTCTGGAAGAGAATCTCCGTTTTGTGTCTGATGCCCTGGACGGTAAGTGCACGCCGCGTGAGATTATTCGCAACTACTTCCTCAAAGATTTCTACAAGGATCACTGCTCAACCTACCAGAAGCGCCCCATCTACTGGATGCTTGATTTCGGTAAGAAAAACGGCTTCAAGTGCCTTATTTACATGCATCGCTACCAGCCAGACCTGCTGGTCCGCGTACGCACTAATTATGTCCATGAACAGCAAGAACGGTACCGCACGCAGCTCGCTCACCTAGAGGAAGCCGTGGCACAAGTTGATATCTCGCAACGCGTAAAGTTGAACAAGCAGATCAAGAAGCTCAACGATCAGCTCGCTGAGACTATAACCTTTGGGGAGAAGATTCACCATTTAGCAGAACAAATGATTGCGATCGGACTGAGGGATAAGCGTGATCGATTTCGGCATCTTTACCATTGACGGGGTGAAGAGGTTCTTGTTCGACGCCCTGCGCATCGATGGGTGCGAGTTCGGAGATATGCAGCTGCGTTTTCGCAGCGACGAGGTTGGGACGTACGCCGATGTCCGGGAGAGGCTGGGGGAGTCCCTCGCCCCCGACGACCTGCTGCTGCACCTCAGGCACGTCACGGCCAACACGGATGGCTGCGCGTCCATTCGCGAGAGCGGGATTCTCGGAATCGGGGACGTGCTCTCGCGTCCTAGTGCGCTTACGCGTCTTTTCGAGGGCTGCGGGGTTCATTTCGACAAGGCGAGCCGAACCGTGTCTGTCGACGGGAGAAGGCTCAGCCTGGACCTGGTCGATGATGCCTTCCTCGGACGGGAGTCCTCGGAGCCGATAGATGGACTTCTGTACATTCTGGCGGAAGACTCCCTCGTGAACTCCTTCATCCACAAGTCGTGCATCCGGGAGTACTCCACGCTTTCGCGGTATCCCGAGGCCATATGGGCTCTGGAAGAGGTCGTCGGGCATGGGAACGAGGCGGTTTGGAGATGGAAGGACGCTGCGCGCCCATATGTTGTCGAGTTCACCGCGACTTTGAAGGAGCTCGATCTGTGTCGACTCCAGCCGGACGATGGGATGGGTTTTTGCAGGGCGGCGGTTTGAAGGAGTCCGTATTCAATAATCTGGTTTACCAGGCGCTCGGGGTCTGCGTGCGGGGTGCCCGCGAGGTTATCGCCTCCCTGCCTGCTGGCGGCGGGGTGCCCCGTCGTCGATCGTTCGGATAACCCCTCTGGATGAGTTCTGCGGCGACCCCGAAGCTGGCTTGGATTCCATGTGCGATAGGGAGGGGCGTTGTCGGATTTGCGACGAAGACGCTGTGGAGTCCCTGTCGGCGTTCCTTATCGCTAATGGGTATCTAGGGGAGGGCTTCTCGGGATAAAACGGGTTTCGCTTGGTCTAATGCGTAGGATGACCAGTTTCGTGTTGTCCCAGCAGGGAATCGCCCGACGGATCAGATTGCGGAAACATGGGGTTCCGATGCATGGGGTAGGCGAGGGGTCGTCGCCCTGATGTGCGAATGAGCTTCACCCTGCTGTCGCATTCTGTCCGTATGGATAATGGCCGGCTTAAGGTGCCGGCCTCCTACCGGAGGAGGTTGCGACGTGCGCGCGATGATCGAGATTGAGTGGATGGACGGGCTTGTGACGAAGGTGCCGGAGTTCGCTCTGGGCGACGTATTCGGTGAAAGCGTTCAGGTAGAGCTCGGTTTCAAGTTCGACGACGTGTCGGAGGGCCTCTGGGTCGAGGTGCGCCATCATAAACCGGACGAGGGCTCGGATGGCGACCCGCGCGAAAGGGCCTGTACGCTGCATGCGGACTGTCACTACGGTTTGGTCGACGCGGTCGACCTCGACCGTATCTTCTGCGTTCTCTTTGAGGGGCAGCCGAGGATCTGCCGCATCGCGGGGGAGCTCGTGAACCTCTCAAGGGCCTGTGCTATGGCTCAAGGTTGACGCGCTACTGAACGTTGTCGGTGCGCAGCCTCGCGTGGCGCTCGTAGGGGAAGTCCAGGTAGGTCAGCGCGTCGGCCTCTGCCTCCTGTTACCGTTCATGGGAAATCGGTCAATTGGGAGCGCGGTGGAAATCCTGGACCGTGTTCCTACGCTACAAGACCTAGGCTTCTTCGGTACTGCATCGGGCTCATATAGCCCAGGTCGCTCTTGCAGCGCTTGTCGCGATACCAGACCAGATAGGCGTACAGCATCTTCATGAATTCGCACATGCCAACATCGTACCAGCCCCTTCCGTAGAAGAGCTCCAC